>SKWP01000469.1 GCA_007128865.1 Paracoccaceae bacterium | reverse complement strand
GGGCTGCGGGCGGCCATCACCAGCAACTCGCGCAGGGCAGCATCGTCGGGCACCGGAAGGCCCAGCGTCTTGGCCGGCCGCGACCGTCGGTTGCGCAGGAAATCGACAACAGCCTGATTGGCCTCGGGCATGGAAACACTCCGCAGAATACAGGGGTCAGCCGGGCCCGCTGCCGGGCCGGGGGCGCAGCCGGTAGACACCTTCGGGAAGGTTCATGGCGGCGGCAAGGTCGCGCAGCATCGCCGGCGAGAAGGTTACACGCACCACCGCGTCGCTGCGGGGATCGTATTGTTCCACGGTCACGCAATCCTCGAAGGCGTTGACGATCACATCCTCCTGCAAGGGCGGTGCGCCCTCGTCAACAAGGGTGATCACGGTCGCGTCGAAGTCGTGCTCGATGGTGAACATGATCCAAGAGTAGTGCGGAACGCGAACAGCGGAAAGGGGCGCGGCACACTTGGCCGTGAAGTTGCATGGCGCAGGGCTGCACTGCGTCTGCGCTGCTGGTATTGGTGGTCGTATCCGCCCCTGAACCGGAACCGCCCGATGCGCAGCGCATTCCTGATACTGGCCCTGCTGCTTGGCGCCTGTGTTGCGGGGCCGTCCGGCCCGCCGCCACAGGCTTCGCTGCCGCCATCGGTCGAGGCGCCGCGGCTGGATGCCGGCACCGCGGCCAGGAACTTTGCCGAGGTCATCGACCGTGTGCGGCCGGTGGCCGAACGCGAATGCCGCAGCCGCGCGCCGCGGCTGAACTGCGATTTCATGATCGTGCTCGATGACCGGCCCGGCCAGCCGCCCAATGCCTTTCAGACGCTGGACCGGTCCGGCAGGCCGGTCATCGGCTTTACCGCGTCGCTCGTGGCCGATGCCCGCAATGCCGATGAACTGGCCTTCATCCTTGGCCACGAGGCCGCCCACCATATCGCCGGCCACATCCCCCGGGCCCAGCAGACGGCACTGGCCGGTGCGCTGATACTCGGCACGCTTGCGGCACTGGGTGGCGCCGATGCCGGTGTGGTGCGCACCGCGCAGGACGTTGGCGCAACCGTTGCCGTGCGCAGCTATTCGCGCGACTTCGAGCTCGAGGCCGACCGGCTGGGCACCGTCATCGCCTACCGCGCCGGCTACGACCCCGAACGCGGTGCTGCCTTCTTCAACCGCATCCCCGACCCGGGCAACCGGTTTCTTGCCACCCATCCACCCAACGCCCAGCGCATCGAACTTGTCCGGCGGGAGACCGCAAGGCTGCGTGCGGGCGGCTGACCGGGGCTTGACCTGGATCAACGCAGCCCGAACGCGCCGGGTGCATCCTCGTCCGGCGCCGTGGCAGACGGCCGGGTCAACAGGGAGTGCGGGCCATGACGATGGTGAACAGGATCGGACGTCACAGCGACCTCGTGCACAGCATGGCCGATACCGTTGGTGTCGATCTGGGCGATGCGCTGCTTGATGGCCGTCTGGCCCCGGACGAATTGCGTTCGGCGGTTCTGCGCTGCACCGGCTGCGAAGCGGCCGAAGTCTGCGGCCAGTGGCTGGCCGACAATGCCGACAGCAACCCCGATGCCGCGCCCGGCTATTGCCGCAACGCCGATCTCTTTGCCCGGCTGCAGGACTGATCCGCACCCGGACGTGGTTCAGGCTGGCGCCGAAACGCGCTAGGGTCGGGGCGACTCGGGTTTCTCGGAGGTGCCCTGATGCGCTGCGTTTTCGTCCAGTTCCGCTGCCAGCCCGGCAAGACCTATCAGGTCGCCGAGGCGATCTATGACCGCGAGGTTGTTTCAGAGCTGTATTCGACCTCGGGCGAATACGACCTGATTGCCAAGGTCTATATCCCCGACGACGCCGATGTGGGCCATTACCTGACCGACAGGCTGTTCGACATCCCCGGCATCAGCCGGACCCTGACCACGATGACCTTCAAGGCATTCTGATTGCGTATGCGCCTTCAGGTTACTGCCGCGGCGCTGAAATCACACCAGACCGCGGCCGGAAAGCGCCGTGCCGCGGTCACCGGCGCGGGTCGACATCATCCTCGTCGTCGTCTTCCGCCTCGTCCGGCAGGTTGAAGAAGCTGTCGGCATCGCTGTAATCGGCTGCCGAACGGTCTTCCTCGGCGTCGCCCGAACCGAGGGTGAAGTTTTCCAGCCCCGCAATGGCGGCCGGAATGCGCGGCTCTGGCGCCATGCCAAGCGATGTTTCCGTGGACACCAGCTTGCGGCGCTCGTCATCCGACATGACGTTGCCCTCGGCGGCCTTGCGCCGTGCCGCCTGCTGGACCGCCGCGTCGAGTTCGGTCTGACGGCACAGCCCCAGCGCCACGGGGTCGATGGGCTGGATATTGCCGATGTTCCAGTGCGTACGCTCGCGGATCGACTGGATCGTGGTCTTGGTGGTGCCGACCAGCTTGGAAATCTGGCCGTCGGTCAGTTCGGGATGAAACTTGACCAGCCACAGGATCGCGGCCGGACGGTCCTGGCGCTTGGACAGCGGCGTGTAGCGCGGGCCGCGGCGCTTTTCCTCGCCCACTGCGGCCGGGTTGAATTTCAGCTTCAGGCGGTAGGCGGGGTCATCCTGGCCCCGGGTGATTTCGATCGGGTCGAGCTGGTTGTTGGCCACCGGGTCGAAGCCCTTGACACCCGCTGCAACATCGCCGTCGGCAATGCCCTGCACCTCGAGCTCGTGCAGCCCGCAGAAATCGGCAATCTGCCTGAAGCTGAGCGTGGTGTTGTCGATCAGCCAGACGGCTGTCGCCTTCTGCATCAGGGGACGGTTCATTCGGGCCTCCTTAACAAATCGCTCCCATGCCGTGAAAACGGCTGCGGCCGCGGCCGCCGATCCTCGCTTTCGGGGAACTGAACGGTGTATACCGGCCGCCGGGGCCCGAGAAAAGGGGAAATACGCAGATGTGCACAGGGCTGCGCAAGGGGGCAAGGACCGCAATTCTGGCCTTGATGCTGTTGCCGGCCCAGTCTGCTGGCGCCGACCGGCCGGGAGATTTCGATTACTGGCTCCTCGCGCTGTCCTGGACGCCGGCATGGTGCGAGGCCGAAGGCGACGGGCGCGGCGACGACCGCTGTTCCGAGGGCAGCGGATGGGGCTGGACCCTGCACGGGCTCTGGCCCCAGCACGAAACCGGATGGCCCGAATTCTGCCACAGCCACCTGCCCGACCCGTCACGCAGCCAGACCGCCGCCATGGCCGACATCATGGGCAGCGCCGGGCTGGCCTGGCACCAGTGGCGCAAGCACGGCCGCTGCAGCGGAATGGAAGCCACCGCCTATTTCGAAGCCTCCCGCGCTGCCTGGCATCGCTGGCCGGTTCCCGAGACGCTGTCACCCGATGGCATGCCGGCCGGGCTTGACGGCGGCGCCGTCATCGACCGGATGCAGGCAGCGCTGCCGGATCTGCCGGCCGAGGCGATAACCCCCATCTGCAGGGGAAGGGCGTTGCGCGAAATCCGCCTCTGCCTCGACCGCGACATGCAGCCAAGGCAATGCGGCGCCGATGTTGTGGCCCGCGGCTGCCCGCCCGGCCCGCTGGTGCAGCAGCCCCTGCGCTGACCGGGCGTACCGGCAACGCAAAAGGGGCCGCGAATCCGCGACCCCTTTTCGGCCCCCGCCCTGCGGCGCTGTGGCCTCAGGCCGCATCCTCGCGCCGGCGGCGCCCCACCGCCACCAGCCCGATAAGCCCTGCGCCCAGCAGCCATGCCGCCGCCGGCAGCGGGATCGGCGCGACGCTCACCAGGTTCTGGCTGAACTGGTTGCCATGCGCATCCACACCCGACTCGAAGAAGGTCATGTTGTACTGCATGGTTTCCGGGCCGTTCATCATCCCCAGAAAGATATTGGCCTGATTGCGCGCAGCCGTGCTGCCGGCAGTCCATTTGAAATCGCCGTTCTGAACGTCGAGATTCGGCTGCCCTTCGTACATCACCTCCCACAAGGCGAGCTGGAAGCCGGCGGACTGGGCGTTGTTGTTCAGATCGAGGCCGCTGTAGACGGTGTTGAACAGCCGCTGCAGGTTCTGCTGCACGGAAGCCGAAAACGCCCCCGCCGTCTGCGAAAACGGCGTCTGGGTGATGGAATAGGGCGACGGCAGCGAGATGACATTGGCCAGGTCGAGGCACCAGGCAATGAAATTGCTGGAGCCATCGGTTACCCGAAAGCCCCCGGCACGAACCCTGTGGGTCGACCCGGAATTATCTACCGTGATCGAGGCATTCCCGCCGCCATTGAAAAGATCCTGCGCATTCTGCGCCGAAAGCGTGACGGTGGTTGCCGACAGTGCGGTCGCCGAAGCGAGGAATGCGACTGCGGCCAGACCGGTCTTGATGAAACCCATGACACCTAACTCCTGCGAGCCCCCACCCGC
>SKWP01000190.1 GCA_007128865.1 Paracoccaceae bacterium | reverse complement strand
TGTGGGCGGCGTCGATGGCATCCTCGGCGCCAATACCCGCGCCGCCGTGCAGGACATTCAGCAAAGACTGGGCCTGCCGGCCGATGCCTGGCCGACACGCGCGCTGCTCGACCGGCTGTAGCCGCCCGCCAGCCCGCCGCCATTCCGCCGCAGAATCGGGCGCAGCCGGCGCTCAGCCCGCCTGCAACGCCGCCGCCACGGCTTGCGACAATCGGCCGACGATTTCATCGACGTCATCCGGCGTCAGGATGAACGGCGGTGCCAGAAGCACATGATCGCCGCGCGCCCCGTCGATGGTTCCGCCCATGGGATAGACCATGAGCCCCCGCGCCATCGATTCGGCCTTGATGCGGGCATGCAGGCGCCGGGCAGGGTCGAAAGGCTCTCTCGTCTCGCGATCCTGCACCAGCTCGATCGCCCGGAACAGGCCACGGCCGCGGATATCGCCGACATGGGGATGCTGCCCGAAGCATTCGCGCAGCCTTGCGTCCAGCCGGTCGCCCATGGCCCGAACGTTTTCCAGCAGCCCGTCGCGGCGGATGACACGCTGTACCGCAAGCGCCGCGGCCGCCGCCATCGGGTGGCCCATGTATGTATGCCCATGCTGGAAGAAACCGGTCCCGGCGGCAAAGGCATCGAAGATGCGCTGCGACAGCAGCACCGCCCCGATCGGCTGGTAACCGCCGCCGAGCCCCTTGGCGATGGTCATCAGGTCGGGCGCCACGCCTTCCTGTTCGCAGGCATGCAGGGTGCCGGTGCGCCCCATGCCGCACATCACCTCGTCAAGGATCAGCAGAACGCCGTGACGGTCGCAGATGTCGCGGATGCGGCGCAGGTAATCGGCCACCGGCGGAACAGCGCCGAGAGTGGCGCCAACCACCGTTTCGGCAACAAAGGCGGCCACGTTTTCCGCCCCAAGTTCGAGGATCTTTGCCTCCAGTTCATCGGCGGCACGGGCGGCATAATCGGCGTCGGACTCGCCCTCGCGCTGTTCGCGATAGGCAAAGCAGGGGGCGATGTGGTGCGCCTCGATCAACAGCGGGCGGAACTGTGCGCGGCGCCATTCATTGCCACCGGCGGCCAGCGCACCAAGGGTGTTGCCGTGGTAGCTCTGGCGCCGGGCGATGATGTGGCGCCGCTGCGGCTGACCGATCTCGACAAAGTACTGCCGCGCCATCTTCAGCGCCGCCTCGACCGCCTCGGACCCGCCAGAGACGAGATAGACATGGCTGAGCCCCTCGGGCGCATGTTCGACCAGATCGTCGGCCAGTGCCTCGGCCGGTTCGGTGGTAAAGAACCCGGTATGGGCATAGGCGATGCGGTCGACCTGTTCGTGCAGGGCCGCGATCACGTCGGGGTGCCCGTGCCCGAGGCAGGAAACGGCCGCGCCACCCGACGCATCGATATAGCTGCGCCCGGCGGAATCGGTGATGGTGATACCCTGCGCAGCGGTTGCGACGGGCATTTGTGTGTGAATCGAGCGATGCAGAAGTCGGGTCATGGTTCGGTCGGTCCCCCGGGGTTGAGATAGGTGTCAAGTGCGGCGTGCTGCGCGTCAAGGCCCCGCAAGCGTGCCAGTGCCGATGCGCCGGCCGCCTGCGCAACCAGTGCGGCCAAGGCCTCGGCCGTTGCAAAGGCGGCGGTCATGGCGTGCAGGAGGCCCGCACCGCCGGTTGGCACCACAAGGCCGGTGTCGCCGCGTTTCAGCAGCGGCGAAACGCGGCTGTCGGTCAGGGCCACCACATGCACGCCGCGGCCGCGGGCAAGGCGGGTTGCCGCCACGACCTCGCGGGTATAAGGGCGCACGCCGACGGCCACCAGCACATCGCCGGGGCCGGCATCGTGCAGCGCATCCAGCCCGGTGCCGCCGGCGGCGTCAAGCAGGCGGCTGCGCCCGTCGGCAAGCGAAATGGCATAGTGAAGATGCCAGGCGATGGCGGCACTGGCCCGCCGCCCGAGGCAAAAGACACGCCCGGCCCCCGCGATCCGGCCCGCCGCCTGCACCAGCTGTGCGGGCAGTTCACCATCGGCCAGCCCGGCAAGCTGTGCTGCAGGCTCTCGCAGCAGCCGCGTGGCGATATCGGGCGACTGCCCGACCGCTGCCCGTGTCAGCCTGACTTCGGCGCTGTCTGACAGGCCTTCGCCGGCGGTTCGCAATGCCGAAGCGTAATCCGCCCGAAGCGATTCGAACCCGTCAAGCCCGAGCGCCTGTGCAAGCCGGGTCATGGTTGCCGGCTGGACCCCGGCAGCACGCGCCTGTGCCCGCATGGACATCAGCGCCACCTCGCGGGGGTTGTCCATGATCCACCTTGCCGCCCTGCGCAGCTGTTCGGGCAGGGTTTCAAAGCGTTCCAGAAGGGTGCGGGCGACGGGCGGCTCCATGGGTCATGCAGATACTTCGATGCAGCCGAGATTGCAACATTCGTTTCTTGATGATACATGTGAATGCAACACAATCCGCTGCGCAAACACGGATGCCCGGAATGAACGTCAGATCTGTCGCCATTGCCGTTGCCCCCAACGGCGGGCGTCGCACCGGCGCCGATCATCCGGCGCTGCCCATCGGCCCGGCCCAGCTTGCCCGTTGCGCAGCAGCCGCGGCCGAGGCCGGGGCGGCGATGATCCACCTGCATGTGCGCGATGCGGATGGCCGCCATGTCCTCGACCCCGAGGCCAGCGCCGCAGCCGCGGCAGCCGTGCGCGCGGCAGTCGGCCCCGACATGCTGATCCAGCAGACCAGCGAATCGCTTGGCCGGTACAGCCCCGACGAACAGCGGGCAGCGGTGCTTGCAACGCCGTCCGAGTCGGTATCCCTGGCACTGCGCGAACTGGTTCCCGATGCCGGCCATGAAGCCGCGCTTGGCGATCTGGTCGGCAGCCTTGTGGCGCGTGACTGCTTGCCGCAGATCATCCTTTACGACGCAGGCGACCTGTCGCGCCTGCGCGATCTGCTGCAACGCGGCGTTCTGCCGGTCCAGGATATCCCGGTCCTTGTCGCCCTCGGCCGCTATGATGGCGGGACAGGTGCGACCCCCCGGATGCTGCCGCCGCTGCTTCAGGCCGGCCTTGCCGGCTTTGGCCACTGGAGCGTCTGCGCCTTCGGGCCCGAGGAAACCCGCACCGTGACTGCCGCCGCGCTGATGGGCGGACATGTCCGCGTAGGGTTCGAGAACAACCTGCACCTGCCCGACGGCCGCATGGCCCGCGACAATGCCGAACTGGTCGGTGCAACCTCGGCAGCGCTGCGGGCATTGGGCCTGCCACCCTGCGACGGCAACGGGGTGCGACGGGAATGGCGTGCGGTGTTGGAAGGCCGCGGGACGCCGCAGCCGGCATAGGCCGAATCCGGCACGCAGACACTTGCGATGCGCAGCGCCTGCGGATAAAACGCCGCTCGTCGGGTGATTAGCTCAGTGGTAGAGCGCTTCGTTCACATCGAAGATGTCGGGGGTTCAAATCCCTCATCACCCACCATTCCGGCCCGTCCGGCTGCTGGCGCACGACTGCGCCGCAACGGGTGATTAGCTCAGTTGGTAGAGCGCTTCGTTTACACCGAAGATGTCGGCGGTTCGAGTCCGTCATCACCCACCATCCCGACCTCAGCCAAAGATGAAACTGTCGGCGCCGAAATCGGTGGCCGACAGGGGCGTGAAGTCGTGGCTTTGCACGTCGATCAGGTCGCCGCGAAGGAATATCCGGGCGCCGCTGTCGGTGGGCGTGATCGTCAGGGCCTGCGGTGTATAGAGCATCGGATAGGCGCTGAGATCGATGCGATCCTCTCCGGGGCGGAAATCCATGATCCGGTCGGTGCCGCCGCCGGGCCGGAAGACAAACACATCCGCCCCCGGCCCGCCCCACATCGTCGTCAGCCCGGGCCCGGCAACCAGCCTGTCGTTGCCGTCCAGCCCGCGCAGGGTGACATCGCCGGCGCCGGCCTCCAGATGGTCATCGCGCCCGGTGCCGGAAAGCTCGGCCTGCCCGGGCTGCGCAACCGCGGAAATCCCGAAGCGATCGAGATCGATGGAAAACTGCGTCAGCCCGGCCTGCACCTCGCCCGCGGCAAAGACCTGCGCCGAACCGCCCACCACCGCCGCCGCCACCGCCTGCACATTCTCCAGCGTCCAGCCCGGCTGATGGGCGATGCTTTGCAGATGGTAAAGCCGCCCGCCCGGCCCGAGTTCGAACAGGGCAAGCCCGTCATCGCCGCCACCGGCAACGGCAAAGGCGCGCCCCTCGTGCGAGAAGGTGGCAATGTCCTGAACCCCGCCAAAGCGGGTGTGCAGGGTGTCGGTCACATGATCGGCCTCGAACAGGACGCCCAGATGGTTGACCCGAAACGAACTGATCGTGCCGGTCCCGGCGGCGCCGACCA
>SKWP01000156.1 GCA_007128865.1 Paracoccaceae bacterium | reverse complement strand
TCGCCGAGATCGAGCAGCGCGGCGGCATCCATTGCGCCGGCGTCCAGCAGATGCGCGACACGTTCGAGGGCCGCGACGATCATGGCCTGTTCGAAGTCCTGAAGCGCCTCGAAGCGTTCGACAAACCTGTCCTGAAGCGGGTCGGGGGCGGCATGCACGGCCGCAGACCCGGCCGCGGTGAGGCTCAGGTCGGTCTGTCTGCGATCACGTTCGGACCGGTCGCGCCGCACCAGCCCCTTGGCCTCGAGCCGGTCGATCAGGGCCGAAACCGTCGCCTGGGAAACCCGCAGCTGACCGGCAAGGGCCTTCTGGGTGCTGTAGCCTTCTGCGGCAAGCAGCCCGAGCACGCGCAATTGCACCGGGGTCAGCCCGGAGGCGCGTGCAAGGCTGCGCCCGTGTTCCTCGGTGGCGCGAAGGATGCGCCGCAGGGCGACAAGGGCAGAATCGGATCGTTTCATCGCAGGCTTCGTTTCAGACCAGACCGGGGGCATCCTGCCCTGCTGTCAGGCTGCGCGCAAGATTCTTGCACATGTGCGCAAGAAACACCACAAAGTGCTTATGCTTGCTAAGTTTTTCCATGATCTGTTGGGTGCCTATCTTGCTGATTTGGATAATTTTTAATCGTTCGGGTTGAGATAAATGCATAGATACGCTATATACCATGCTCCCGGAAACAAGCAGGGACACAAGGTATGATCCTCACCCGACGGAGCAACGTCGCGGAAATCCACCGCCGGCAGCCGGTGCTGCGCAAACCGCGCCCCCAGGACGGGGCGGCGGTATGGTCGCTGGTATCGGACTGCAAGCCGCTGGACGAGAATTCGATGTACTGCAATCTCATCCAGTGCGAGCATTTCGCCGACACCTGCGTTCTGGCCGAACTGGATGGTGAGGTTGTCGGCTGGGTCTCGGGCCATGTGCCGCCCTCTGACCCCGAGGCCGTCTTTGTGTGGCAGGTCGCGGTATCCGCGCGCGCCCGCGGTCTGGGGCTGGGCCTGCGCATGCTGCGCGCCCTGATGGCCCGCGATGCCTGCAAGGACGTTTCCGAACTGCGCACCACCATCACAAGCGACAACGCGGCGTCCTGGGCGCTGTTTCGCAAGTTCGCCCGCGGCATGGGCGCGCCGCTGGCATCTGCCCCGCACTTCCGCCGGGACGAGCACTTCGCCGGCGCCCACGCCACCGAATACATGGTGACGATCCGCCTGGCCGAGGCCCTGCGCCGCGCCGCATGACGGCTGCGCGCCCGTCGCCTAACCCATAGAATTCGAGGTATCCCATGTCTGCTGACAAAACAGCCGAATCCATCTTTGCACGCCGTGAATCCCGCGTGCGATCCTATTGCCGCAGCTTCGATGCGGTTTTCACACAAGCACGCGGCAGCGTCCTGACCGACAGCGACGGCCGCGACTACATCGATTTTCTGGCCGGGTGTTCATCGCTCAACTACGGCCACAACGACCCGGACATGAAGGCGGCGCTGGTGGAGCATATCGCCTCTGACGGCCTGACCCACGGGCTCGACATGTACACCGCGCCGAAGGCGGCATTTCTGGAGAGCTTCGAGCGGCTGATCCTGAAGCCGCGCGACATGGACCACAAGGTGATGATGACCGGCCCCACCGGCACCAATGCCGTCGAGGCGGCGATGAAGCTCGCGCGCAAGGTCACCGGGCGCGAAACCATCGTGGCCTTTACCAACGGCTTTCACGGCATGACCATGGGCGCGCTGGCGGCGACCGGCAATGCCGGCAAGCGTGCCGGTGGCGGCATGGCCCTGCACGGTGTCGTGCGCATGCCCTATGAAGGCGCCATCGAAGGCGTCGATTCCCTGGCCTATCTGGAGGCGATGCTCGACAACCCCTCGTCCGGCATCGATGCGCCGGCGGCGTTTCTGATCGAGCCGGTTCAGGGTGAAGGCGGGCTGAACGCCGCCAGCCCGGAATTCCTGCGGGGTCTTCAGCGGCTGGCGCGCAAGCATGGCGCGCTGCTGATCCTTGACGACATCCAGGCCGGAATCGGCCGGGCCGGAAGCTTTTTCAGCTTCGAGGGGATGGGCGTGGAGCCCGATCTCGTGCCGCTGGCCAAGTCGCTGTCGGGGATGGGCCTGCCCTTTGCCGCGCTGCTGCTGAAGCCGGAGCTCGACATCTGGAAACCGGCCGAACACAACGGCACCTTTCGCGGCAACCAGCATGCCTTTGTCACTGCCCGCGTGGCGCTGGAAAAGTTCTGGGCCGATGATGGCTTCGAGCGTGAAATCGGGCAAAAGGCAGCCTTGCTGACCGGCCGGCTGGAAGCCATGGCGCGGGTGCTGCCGGGTGCGCGGCTCAAGGGTCGCGGGATGATGCAGGGCATCGACGTCGGCTCGGGTGAACGCGCGGCCGCGATCTGCGCCGAGTGTTTTCGCCGCGGTCTGATCATCGAGACGTCGGGCGCCGGCGACGAGGTCGTCAAGGTGCTCGCGCCGCTGACCACCCCGGTCGAAACGCTGGAACGCGGGCTCGATATCCTTGCCTCTGCCATCGCGCAATGCGCACCCCAACAGACCCTGGCCGCGGAGTAAGCCCATGATCGTTCGGGATTTTCACAGTCTGAAGGATGGGCCGCGCGCGGTGTCCGATGCCCGCTGGACCAGTGTGCGCATGCTTCTGGCCGATGACGGAATGGGCTTTTCCTTCCACATCACCACCATCGAGGCGGGATCGGAACATACCTTCCACTACAAGAACCACTTCGAAAGCGTCTACTGCATCGCCGGCAAGGGCACGATCACCGATCTTGCCACCGGCGAAACGCACCAGATCCGCCCTGGCGTGATGTATGCGCTTGACCGCCATGACCATCACACGCTGCGCTGCGAGGAAGAGTTGGTGCTTGCCTGCGTGTTCAACCCGCCGGTTACCGGGCAGGAGGTGCACCGGGCCGACGGCTCGTACGCTCTCGCGGATGACAGCGCCTGAGGAATGCCAATGACCGACACCCAGCGATCCCACACCGTCGAAAAGATCGGCGGCACGTCGATGTCGCGCAGCCACGAGTTGCGTGACACCCTCTTCATCGGAAACCGCAGCGGCGCGGCGCTCTACAATCGCGTCTTCGTGGTTTCGGCCTATGGCGGCATCACCGACCTGCTGCTGGAGCACAAGAAGACCGGAACACCGGGCGTGTTCGGGCTGTTTTCCAACAACGACAGCGATGGCGCCTGGATCGACGCCCTGAACAGGACGGCCGAGGCCATGTGTGCCGCGCATGCCGCGATTCTGGAAGACGACGCGGACCGCGAGATGGCCGACCGTTTCGTGCGCGAACGCATCGCGGGGGCGCAATCCTGCCTGGTGGACCTGCAGAGGCTGTGTTCCTACGGGCATTTCCGGCTTGACGAACACATGATGACGATCCGGGAACTGCTTTCCGGGCTGGGCGAGGCGCATTCGGCGTTCTCCACCGTGCTGATGCTGCGTCGTGCAGGCATCAATGCCCGGTTCGTGGACCTGTCCGGCTGGCGCGACGAGGGGCGGCACAGCCTGGACGAACGGATCACGGCGGCGTTTTCAGGCATCGACCTTGCTGCGGAACTGCCCGTGGTGACCGGGTACGCGCAATGTACCGAGGGGCTGATGAAATCCTATGATCGCGGCTATTCCGAGGTCACCTTCGCCCGGCTCGCGGTGCTGACCGGTGCTGCCGAAGCGATCATCCACAAGGAATTCCACCTCTCAAGCGCCGACCCCGGCATCGTCGGGGTAGAGCGGGTGCGCAAGATTGGCCACACCAATTATGACGTCGCAGACCAGCTGTCGAACATGGGAATGGAGGCGATCCATCCCAGTGCCGCCAAGCAGTTGCGGCGCGCGGGGATTCCGCTGCGGGTGACCAACGCCTTCGAGCCCGATGATCCCGGCACGCTCATCGACGATTCGGAAGCCGGCAAGGCGCGGGTCGAGATGATCACCGGGCTTGGCGTCTATGCGGTCGAACTGGTCGAACAGGACATGGTCGGTGTGAAGGGCTATGATTCGGCCATTCTCGACGTGCTGGCCCGGCACAAGGTCTGGATTGTCTCCAAGACCACCAACGCCAATACCATCACCCATTACCTCAACGCACCGCTGAAGGCGGTGCGCCGGGTGGAACGCGACCTTGCCCGCCTTTATCCCAACGCCGGCCTTTCGGCGCGCAACCTCGCCGTCGTGGCGGTGATCGGGCGCAGCCTGAAGGGCCTCAAGGTCATGGCCCGCGGGCTGACGGCGCTTGACGAGGCCGGGATCGAACCGGTCGGCATGCAGAAGACCACCCGCGACGTGGAGGCGCAGTTCATCGTGCCCAAGGACCAGATGCAGGAAGCAATCCGGGTGCTTCACGGTGCGCTGGTCGA
>SKWP01000362.1 GCA_007128865.1 Paracoccaceae bacterium | reverse complement strand
CGGGCAACCGGATCGGCACCGGGGGCAGGCCGCGCCGGCAGGCCCAGCGCCTGCCATTCTTCCGCAAGGGCCGCGCGTTCAAGCTCCATGAGCCTTGCAACATCCGTTACCCGCTCCGGCTCGCCGCGCAGATGCTGCAGCAGGCGATGGCTGTGAATGATGGTCGGGCGGGCGTCCAGCGGTTCCCATGCATCCATCAGCGTGACGCGCCGCAAGTTGAATTCGGGCGGCAGGACGTGAAACCGCAGGTCGGATTGCCACAGCAGGTCGCGAAAGGTCGGCTGGTCGCGATTCAGCCCCGCGGCAGCGTGGCGCCGCCCCCATTCGGCAAGGAATTCCGCCATCGCGGGCGACCGGCGGTACAGGACCACGCCCGTGTTGAATTGCGGAAAGGCATAGGGCGTCTGCACCGCATGCCCGGCACGGATCAGCGGCGACAGCCGGCGCACATCATGGGCAACGGCAAGATCGAAGCGGTCCAGCAGGTCGAACAGGTCGCCCAGCGGCTGCACGACCAGCGTGTCGCAGTCCAGAAACAGCGTCCGCTCGAAACGGCTTGCGGCCATGCAGGCGATCTTGTCGCGGGTGGCGGTTTGCGGGATCGGGTGCACAAGGGCAAAGTCTGCGCCGGCGGGAACCGGCATGTCGGTAAAGATATCGTTTTCGAGCCCGTCACCCTGCTCCCGAAGGCTTCTGGCCGAAGCCAGGGCGAGATCGCGATACCCTGCCCCGCGCGCTACATGAATGACACCGCAGTGCATGCCCGCCTCCACCCGGCCTTGATGCGGCGCGTTTCGCCGCGCCTGTTTGCCGCAAGCTAGCCGCACCCGGCCCGCCGGCAAGCTTTGCGGCTTGACCGCCACCGGGGGGGCGCCTAGGGTCCGCCGCCGAATCCGGGCAGCATCTGCAGCCCGCGCCTTCGCAGGAGCCCCCCATGCCCGCTGCCCCAGCCGCCACCCACGACCGCCCCACCGCCTGCCTTGCCCTTGCCGATGGAACGGTCTTTTACGGCCGCGGTTTTGGCGCCACCGGCGATACGGTGGCCGAACTGTGCTTCAACACCGCCATGACCGGCTATCAGGAAATCATGACAGACCCGTCCTATGCCGGGCAGATCGTGACCTTTACCTTTCCGCATGTCGGCAATGTCGGCGTGAACCCCGACGATGACGAGGCCGCCTATCCGGCCGCCGCCGGCATGGTGGTGAAATGGGATCCGACCGATCCGTCGAACTGGCGCGCCGCCGGGCATCTGGGCGAATGGCTGGCGGTACGGGACCGTATCGGTATCGGCGGCGTCGATACCCGCCGGCTGACCCGCGCGATCCGGCAGCAGGGCGCACCGCATGTGGCCCTTTCGCACAACCCCGAGGGGCAGTTCGATATCGCCGCGCTGGTGGCCCGGGCACGGGCGTTTCAGGGGCTTGTCGGGCTTGATCTGGCGCGCGACGTGACCTGTGCGCAATCCTACCAGTGGGACGAGATGCGCTGGGCCTGGCCCGAAGGATACCGCCGGCGGCAGGGCCCCGGGCATCGGGTCGTTGCGCTGGACTATGGCGCCAAGCGCAACATCCTGCGGTGCCTTGCCTCGGCCGGCTGCGCGGTCACGGTTCTGCCGGCCACCGCCACCGCCGAGGAGGTGCTTGCCCACAACCCCGAGGGGGTGTTCCTGTCGAACGGTCCCGGCGACCCTGCGGCCACCGGCAGCTATGCCGTGCCGATGATCCGCAAGGTGCTCGAGGCCGGCCTGCCGGTGTTCGGCATCTGCCTGGGCCACCAGATGCTGGCCCTGGCGCTGGGTGCGCGCACCGTCAAGATGAACCACGGCCACCATGGCGCCAACCATCCGGTCAAGGACCTGGAGACCGGCAAGGTCGAGATCACCAGCATGAACCACGGCTTTACCGTGGACAGCCAGACCCTGCCCGAAGGTGTGCTTGAAACCCATGTGTCGCTGTTCGACGGGTCGAATTGCGGTATCCGGGTGGCCGACCGGCCGGTGTTTTCGGTCCAGTACCATCCCGAAGCCAGCCCCGGCCCGCAGGACAGCATCTATCTGTTTGACCGGTTCGTGGCGGCGATGCGGGCCCGCGCCGCCTGAAGGCAGGGCTGGCCGGCGCGACCGGGGCCGGAGCGGGCCGGAACGGCCGTGGTTCAGGCCGCTCTGATGCGGACACTGCCCAGCCGGTCGAGCGCGGCATCGACCATGTCGCGCTCTTCCCCGGTCAGCCGGCGGTGGCGCGGGTAAAGGGGCGCGGCCCTGTCATCCATGACCGGCGCCTCCCACCCCCCGGTGGTGGCAAAGAACCGCGCCACCCCTTCAGGCCCGAATTCACGCAGGAACCCCTGAACCACGACATCGAGGTAGCTCAGCAGGATGGGATGCCGCCGATCGTCAGGCAGGCTGCGCGATTGCGCGACAGCGTATAGCTGCACCGTTGCAGGCCCCGGCATGCCCTGCAGCAGGGCGTGGTCCAGCGGGTGCCTGTCATAGCCCGATTCGCGACGGTCCAGCGCCGCCCAGTCGCCGCCGGGGACCGCAGCAACCAGCCCGTCGATCGCACCTTCGGGGTCGGGAACGACGGAAAGAAAGGCAAGCTCGCGCAAGCCGGTATGGCACCATCGCCGCGACCAGCCACGCAGCCGGGCCGCCCCCGCAACGGCATAGTCATGGGTGGTGCGGTTCACGAGGCTGCCGTAGCCGAAGAAGAAGCTGTCATGCATGGCCGGTCTCTGCGCCAGCGATGTGGCCGGCGCAACCCCCTGCCGGTTTCGCCGGGGCTTGCAGCCCCCCGGCCGGATGCGCTAGGCAGTCCGCGTCGGACAGGGGAGAATCCGGCGGCTTCCGCAAGGAAGGCGTCGGTGCCGAAGGAGCAACCGCCCCGGTAAACTCTCAGGCGCAAGGGACCGGTCCGGCAGACAGACTCTGGAGAGAGGCGCGTATCGTCGCGTCCGCCGAAGGGATAACGATCTCAGGCGAAAGGACAGAGGGGGCATCCGCGATCCGGGCCGACATGGCCCGCGTTTGTGTTGATGCCGGACGTAGCGAACCGGCGAATTCAAGGGAGGGCGGCATGGCCGACCTGTTGCGCACGGTTCTGCACGGCCTGCATCTGGAACTCGGCGCCCGCATGGTGCCCTTTGCCGGCTACGAGATGCCGGTGCAGTATCCCATGGGCGTGATGGGCGAGCACCTGCACACCCGCAGTGCCGCGGGGCTTTTCGATGTCTCGCACATGGGTCAGGTGATCTTGGGCGGACGCGGTGCGGCAGAGGCGCTGGAGGCGCTGGTGCCGGTCGATGTGCTGGGGCTGGCCGAGGGCCGGCAGCGCTATGGGCTGTTTACCGATGCGCAGGGCGGCATTCTGGACGATCTGATGATCGCCAATCGCGGCGACCATCTGTTTCTGGTGGTCAATGCCGCGCGCAAGGCCGAGGATGTGGAGCATCTGACCCGGAACCTTTCGGGGGTGGAGGCGATCACCGACCGCGCGCTTCTGGCCCTTCAGGGGCCGGCGGCCGAGGCCGCGCTGGCATCGCTGGTGCCCGGCGTGGCGGCGATGCGGTTCATGGATGTGGCCACAGTCGAATGGCAGGGCGCCGAGCTCTGGGTGTCGCGTTCGGGATACACCGGCGAGGACGGATTCGAGATTTCGGTACCCGAGGACCGGGCCGAGGCGCTGGCGCGGGAACTGCTGGCGCAGCCCGGCGTTGCCCCGATCGGGCTTGGCGCACGCGATTCGCTGCGGCTGGAAGCCGGGCTTTGCCTGTACGGGCAGGATATCGACACCACCACGACGCCGGCCGAGGCCGCGCTGGGCTGGGCGATCCAGAAGGTGCGGCGCGCCGGCGGCGCCCGCGAGGGCGGCTTTCCCGGCGCCGAACGCATCCTGGCCGAGCTTCAGGCCGGCCCGGCACGCCGTCGCACGGGCCTGATGCCGGACGGGCGGGCGCCGATGCGCGCGGGCACGATGCTATTTGCCACCGAGGACGCCGCCGATCCGGTCGGCCAAGTCACCTCGGGCGCCTTTGGCCCAAGCATCGAAAGGCCGATGTCCATGGGTTATCTTCCGACGCCGCTTTGCGCGGCCGGCACGCGGGTTTACGGTGAGGTCCGGGGCAAACGCCTGCCGGCCACGGTGTGCCAGCTGCCGTTTCGCCCGGCAACCTATCGCAAGTGAGCTAGAGACAGGAACAGCAAGCGATGAAGTACACCGAAGATCATGAATGGCTGCGCGTCGAGGGTAACCTCGTTGTGGTAGGCATCACCGAACACGCCGCCGAACAGCTTGGCGATGTGGTGTTCGTCGAACTGCCGGAAACCGAAACCCAGGTGGCCAAGGGCGACGAGGTTTCGGTGATCGAAAGCGTCAAGGCCGCCT
>SKWP01000337.1 GCA_007128865.1 Paracoccaceae bacterium | reverse complement strand
TCCACGTCCTGGCCGTGACCGACAGCGGGCTGGGCACGTCGTGGCAGGCGGTTTCGACCATCTCGCCGCGGTTGCCGGGGGTGCGGGGCAATCCCACCGGCGTGGTGCGCGAATTCCAGGGCGAGGGCAACAACACCACCGCGCAGGCCGTCACCATCGCCGCGCTGGAGGCGCCGAACCTTGTGGTCAGCGACCTTGTCGTGCCCGAACGCGTGGTGCGTGGGCAGACCTTCGACGTGACCTATACGGTCAGCAACCTCGGCGGCGCGGTGCCGTTCCAGCAGGCCGACTGGGACGACATGATCTTCTTCAGCCGCGATACCCATCTGGATATCCGCGCCGACCGGTTCCTGACCACGGTGCGCCACGAGGGCGGGCTGGGGGCGGGCGAAAGCTATACCGTCACCCGCACCCTGATCGCGCCGAACGATCTGCCCACCGATGCCTATTACCTGTTCGTGGTCACCGACCCGCCCCGCTATGGCCCCCGCGGCGCGGTGTTCGAGGGCGAGAACGAGGACGACAACGCCCGCCGCACCGCGCTGCCGGTGATCATCGACCAGCCGCCGCCGACCGATCTGGAAGTCAGCGCGGTGACGGTGCCCGCCAGCGCCCGGGCCGGCGAGCCGGTGACGATCCGCTGGACGGTGACCAACCGCTCCGAGGATGTGATCGCCGAAGGCACATGGTCCGACAGCGTGTTCCTGTCCACCGATGCGACATGGGACATCACCGACCGCCCGCTGGGCCGGGTGCAGGCATCCGGGCCGCTGCTGCCCGGCGAAAGCCGGCAGATGGAGCTGACCACGACCATGCCCGCGGTCACGCCGGGGCAGTACCGCATCATTGTGCGTACCGATATCTTCAACCAGGTGTTCGAAGGCGACAATACCTTCAACAACACTGCCGCCTCGGCCGACACGCTTTCGGTCGCGGTGGACGAGCTGCTGCTCGACACGCCGCTGACGGCGCATCTGCCCCGGGGCGGCGAACGGCTCTACCAGATCACCGTGCCGCCCGGTGAAACCCTGCGGGTGACGCTGAAATCGGCCAATGCCAGCGCCTCGAACGAAATCTTCCTGCGCCATGATGCGCTGCCGGGGCCGAGCGCCTTTGACGCGACCTATACCGGGCCGCTTTCCAGCGACCTGACCGCGGTGGTGCCCTCGACCGAGCCGGGCACCTATTACATCAAGGTCCGCAACTTCTCGGGCCCCGACAGCGGCGGCGACATCACCCTGCTGGCGCAGCTGCTTCCATTGTCGATCACCGATGTCCAGACCGACCGCGGCGGCGATTCGCGCTTTGTGACCACCCGGATCAGCGGCGCACAGTTCCACCCATCGGCAACGGTGCGGCTGGTCCGGCCCGGCATCGGCGAGGTCGCGCCGGTGGACTGGCGGGTGATCGACAGCGCCACCATCCTTGCCAGCTTCGACCTGACCGACACGCCGCGCGGGCTGTACGATGTCGTCGTCACCAACCCGTCGGGGGCACAGGCGGTGCTGCCCTACCGGTTCCTTGTCGAACGCGCCATCGAGGGCGACGTGACCATCGGCATCGGCGGGCCGCGGATGGTGCTGCCCGGCGATACCGAGACCTTTTCGGTAGCCCTGAACAATCTCAACAATCTCGATGCGCCCTATACCTTCTTCCAGGTCGGCGCGCCCGAGATGCATCTCAACCCCTTCGTCTATGGCCTGCCGTTTCTGGAATTCTTCTCGAACGTGCGCGGCACGCCCGATGGCGCCGCCGGCACGGCCAATGCCGATGTTCCCTGGACCGGGCTGGAAAGCATCACCAACACCAACGGCCAGCTGACGACCTCGGGCTTCCTGTTCGATCTGCCGGCCGACGGCTTTGCCGGATTCTCGGTCAATGTCTCGACCTATCCCGGCCTGCGCGAGCTGCATGACGAGGCCTTCGACGCCTTCCGGGCGCGGATGGCCAATGCCTTTCCGGGGCTCGATGACCTGCTCGAGGACGGGCCGGGCGGCATCGGCGCCTGGTATGACGCGGTGGTGGAACAGGCAGCGCAGATCAACCCGGCGCTTGGCGCGGCGATGGCGGCGTTTCCGTTCGAGGATCTCTATAACCGCAACGCCGCGGTGCCTGACGAATGCGTGCTGCCCTTCATCCCGTTCCGGTTTCACCTGTTTGCCGCCGCCACCTCGATGACCCGGGCCGAATTCGTCGCCTTCCAGAGCGCCCAGGCGCTGGCGCTGCGCGATGCCATCCTCAGCGACGAGGCCGCGCCGGGGCCGCTGATCGCGCTGGCGGCCGACCCCGGCCTGTGGGTGGGCCTGCATCTTGCGGCGCTGGAACAGGCCGGCATCCTGCGGCCCGAGGATGCAACCCCGCCGCTGCGCGAACGGCCCGAGATCCTGTCGCTGATGTCGGTGCTGGCCTCGGGCATCCTGTTCGGCCCGGCCGGCAGCGATATCCGCTCGGATGCCGATATCCTGGGCTTTTTCGAGGAATTGCGCCGGCTTTACGGCCATGACGCCAACCTGATGGCGGCAATCGAATTCAACGACCCGCGCAGCAGCGATTGCTTCGACGGCGATATTCCGGTGCCGGAACTGCCGCAGTTCGAGGATTACGACCTCGGCCTGAGCAACCCGACGCATTTCCAGGCGGTGCGCATCTATTCGCCCTGGGTGCCGTTCGAGAACCGCGGCGCGGCGCTGCCTTCGGATTTCTTCGGCGGCGGGCCGGCGGCGGCGGATGCGGCGGAACTGGTCAGCCTCGACTTTTCGGATTATTTTTCCGACCGCGCCAACAGCGGCAGGCTTGCCTCGATCCTGGGGCCGCAGACCTTCGACACCCTGGGCTGGCTGCCGGCCACCCAGCGGCTGCCCTATACGGTGAAGTTCGAGAACGACGCCGCCGCCCCCGCCCATGCCAACCGCATCGAGATCGTCACCCGTCTGGACCCCGATCTTGACCCGCGCTCGTTCGAGCTGGGCGATATCCGCATCGGCGATATCTCGATCCGCGTGCCCGAAGGGCGCTGGTTCTGGCAGGACGAGATCGATTTTTCCGAAAGCCACGGTTTCATCCTGCGGGTTTCTGCGGGCATCGACCTGTTCCAGGATCCGGCCGCGGCGCGCTGGGTGATCCAGGCCATCGACCCGCTGACCGGCGAACAGTTGCAGGACACCACGCGCGGGCTGTTGCCGCCCAATGCCGCGGGCGGGCAGGGCGCGGGCTTTGTCTCCTATACCGTGCGCCCGCGCGCCGATGTAGCGACCGGAACCGAGATTGCCGCCTCGGCGCGGGTGATCTTCGATACCCTCGCCCCGGAAGAAACGCTGGAGCTGCGCCAGGTTGTCGATGGCCGCCCGCCGGTCAGCGTGGTCGGGGCCGAGCGGATCGCCGGCACCAACAGCTTTGTGGTCAACTGGGCGGCCAGCGATGATGCGCGCGGCTCGGGCGTGCGTCATGTCACCGTCTATGTGGCCGAGGATGGCGGCGATTTCCGCATCTGGCAACGCCGGATCGAAGGCGCCTCGGGCGAGGCGATCTTTGAGGGCAAGCCGGGCAAGAGCTATGAGTTCCTGGCCATCGCCACCGACAACGCCGGCAATGTGGAGCGGCCCGATACCACCGCGGCGGTCTCGACCGATGGCGCGCCGGTCAATCTGGGCGCGCCGGCGACGGTCGAGGCGACGACGCCGCCCAATTTCGGCCGCGCGCCCGAACCGGTCGCAACGCCATCCTCCAACGCGCTGTTCGCGCTGGCCGAGGCGCGGGTGCCGTCGGCCGATCCGCTGTCGCGGCTGTCGGAATTCGACAGCGTGCTCAGCCCCTTCATCGGCCTTGCCTTTGCCACCGGCTTCGAGGGGTCGGGTGGCGGCATCGGGCCGATGGCGCTGCTGGAACGCGCCGACGGCACGGTGCTGGTCTCGGGCGGCGCCAACCGCGGGGCGCTTTACCAGTTCGACCGCGAGGGCGGCGAGGCCGGCGCGGCGACGCTGCTGTGGCAGCATGACGAGCCGATCTTTCACCTGGCCGAGGATGATCAGGGTCGCATCTGGGCCACCACCGGCGGCGGCGCGCTGTTGCAGCTTGACGGCGAAACCGGTGGGGTGGTCGCGCGCCATGGCGAAGGCATCACGCTGGGGCTGGCCATCGACCCGGCGACCGGGCTGATCCATGTCGGCACCTATGCCGGGGTATCGACCTTCGACCCCGAGACCGGCCTGTTCCGGCAGTGGAGCCGCGACGAAAACCTGCGCGTCGGCGCGCTGGCCTTCGACGCCTACGGCGACCTGTGGGCGGTGACATGGCCCGACCGCGGCCAGGTGATCCGCTTTACCGACCGCCAGCGCGCCGAGATCATGCTGGAATTCGACGCGCCGGTGGATTCGCTGGCCTTCG
>SKWP01000013.1 GCA_007128865.1 Paracoccaceae bacterium | reverse complement strand
TGCGCATCGGGCAGCGCGGCGATGTCGCGGCGCAACCCGTCCACATGGGCCAGCGTCACCGGGCCCGAAAGCTGCAGCACCGCAGAGCCTTCCGAGGTTGCGATCCGCGCCTGCGGCGGGGCGTCATCCGCCATCGGACCAGCGGGTGCGATAAAGGTCGAAGCGGCGGTCACGCAGGTTGCGCACCGCGCCCTGCGCCCGCGCCCAGCGGATTGCGGCAAGGTTGAGGTCGGCAACGATGATCATCTCGACATTCTCGCTGGCCTCGGCGGCAATCCCGTCGCGCGCAAAGGGAAAGTCGCAGGGGGTGAGAATCGCCGACTGCGCGTACTGGATATCCAGGTTCGACACGTTGTCGAGATTGCCGACCATGCCCGATGTGACCACATAGCACTGGTTTTCAACCGCCCGCGCCGCGCAGCAGTAGCGCACCCGAAGATGGCCGTGGCGGGTGTCGGTGTTGTAGGGCACGAACAGGATCGTCGCGCCCTGATCGGCCAGCCGCCGCGCGGCTTCGGGAAATTCGCTGTCATAACAGATCAGTACGCCCACCGGTCCGCAATCGGTCTCGATGATGTCAACGCTGTCGCCGCCCTGGATGTTCCAGTGGCTGCGTTCGTCCGGGGTGGGGTGCAGCTTTTCCTGCCGGTGCACCGAGCCGTCGCGCAGGAAGACATGGCCGACATTCTGGATATCGCCGTCGTCGGTGCGGGTGGCGTGGCTGCCGGCGACGATGTTGATCGCCCGGGCAATGGCCATGGCGCGCAGCCGCTCCACAAAGGTTGCGGTGTGGTCGCTGGCGCGCTGGATGGCGCGGGCGGGGGGCAGTTCCTGATCCTCGCAGGACAGCAGTTGCAGGGTGAAATGCTCGGGGAACACCACGAAATCGGCACCGTATTCGGCAGCGACGTTCACGAAGTAATCGACGGTGCGGTAGAATTCCTCGGGCTCCTTCAGGGTCCGGGCCAGAAGCTGCACCGATGCCACCCGCACCTGATCGGGGTCGCGGCGGGTGACGGGCTGGTCATCGGCGGCATGATGCGGGTTGCGCCAGGCCATCAGCACACCATGGCCGCCCGATGCCCGGTCGGCCGGAGCATAGCCTTGCAGCACCATCTGCGGCTCGAAGCCGGCGCGCATGTGAAAGGCGATCACCGGGTCGCGCAGCCGGTCGGCGCGCACCGCTTCCAGATAGTCGGCCGGGTCGGGAAACTGCTTGCGGTGGCGCCGGTAGCCCGGCATCCGGCCACCAAAGGCGATACCCTTGAGCCCCAGATCCATGCACAGCCGCTCGCGCGCCTGATACAGCCGCCGCCCCAGCCGCAGCCGCCTGCGCGCCGGGTCGACCATCACCTCGATCCCGTAAAGCCAGTCGCCGCCCGCATCGTTCTGCACCGCATAGCCGCCGCCGGTGATCTCGGCCCAGCTGTGGCGCCTGAACACCCGGTCCTCGCGCACCCGCATGGTGGCAGCATAACCCACCACCTCGCCGTCAAAGACCGCAACAAAGGTACCTTCGGGGAAGGCATTGACATGGCCCGATATCTGGCCGGCCGTATAGGGCGCCTCATCGGTGTAGACACGGCGCGACAGGGCCACCACGCCGGCCACATCGGCGGGGCGTGCGGTGCGGATCTCCAGGGCGGGGGCGTTGTTTTCGGGCATGTCTTCGGGGCTTCCTGCGCAGGGTCGCCTGATGCATTGCAGAATTGCGCTTCGCCGTCAAAGCCGCTGCGCATCGCAAGTCCGGGGCAGCCGGCTAACTGTCGAAATGCAACTCGCAGCGCAACCCGGCCGGCAGGGCAAGCTCGTCATTGGGAAGCGCCACCCGCAGGCCGAAGGTCGCGGTTGCCGCATCGAACACCCTGTCGATGACGGTGATCGTGCCTGCGTAGGCACCGCCGACCGGGGCCTCGGGGTGGACGGTTACCCGCTGGCCGACATGCAGGCGATCATGGTAGCGCAGCGGCGCAAAGGCTTCGACCCGCAGCATGTCCAGCCGGGCGATGGTGGCGATATGGGATTGGGTATCGCGGAATTCGCCGCGGGTCAGCAGCCTGTCGATGACCACGCCATCGATCGGGGCACGCAGGATCTTCTGTTCGAGCACCGCCTCGGCCTGCTCGACCTCGATCCGGGCAATCTCGCGCGCCAGGATTGCCTCGTCCAGCTCGTGCTGCGCGATGTCGGCCTCCAGCCGCGCCTGGGTCGCCTCGGTCTGCGAGATGGCGTTGCGGGCGGCCATCTCTTCGATCCGCCCGGCCTGGGCCTCCAGAAACGCCAGCCGCGCCTCAAGCGACCGTATCCGCGCCTCGCTGGCCGCCCGGCTGCGCGCCAGCCTGAGCGAGATCGCCTCAAGCGTGGTGTCGAGCCGGGCCACCACATCGCCGGCGGTCACGCTGTCGCCACGGTCGATGGCCACCTCGGCGACGATACCGGCAACCGGCGTGGCAAGGCGCACGGTTTCTTCGGGCTCAATGAGGCAATTGACCGGTGTCAGCGGCGTTTCCTGTGCCGTTGCCACGGCACCGGCGATGCACAGGCCGAAGGCCAGCACAGGAGTGCGTCGGGAGGGGGCGAAGGGTCTCATGCCTGGCTCCAGCTTGGGACAGAGCCGGTGATTCGGGCATTTCGCGGCAACGCGAACCCGAGCCCGGCTTCTGTCGGCGCTTGCCAATCTATGCGCTGAGCGGTGCCTCTGGCAGTAAATTTCTCTCCAGCCCTCTTTCTTTCCGACGGCAAGGGCGATTCGCCCGGGCATTCGGGCAGGCTCTTTGGCGGTCCTGGCGGCAACCGGGTGACGGTTCGCCACCGCGCAGTTGACATCGAGCTGCTGCAACCTCTGCAACGGCCCTTCCACTCGCGAGGAGGGGTGCTCAATTCCGGCGTCAACGGCAGCTGGAACCTCGGCAGTGCCGACCGGTCGGAAGGGGCGCTGCTGAACCGCATCGTGATGCCGCCCCATGCCGCAAGACGGGTCCGCGACAGGATGGTGCGCCTGATCGATGCGCAGGAGACCCGCCATGGAAAACCCGAGCCCTGATCCCCGCACACCCCGAACGGCGCGGCAGCGCGCCGGGGCGTGCGGGAAATCCGCCCGCAAGGGGGCTTTCCAGCGTGCTGCCGCTTGGGTATGACGCATCAGTCGGGGTGTGGCGCAGCCTGGTAGCGCGGCGGCTTTGGGTGCCGCAGGTCGCAGGTTCGAATCCTGTCGCCCCGACCAGGCGGCTGATCACGCCCGGGCGGCACCGCGGGCCTTGACGGGGCATCGGGCTTGGGCGACAGACCGGCATGTTTCAGTCCGACAGGCTTGACCAGATCGCCCGGCGTTTCGAATACGTGCAGGTGCGCCTTGCCGAAGGCCCCCCCGCCGAGGAGATCGCCGCACTCGGCCGGGAATATGCCGATCTGCGCCCGGTGGTGGAGACCATCGCGCGCTGGAAGGCGGCATGCGCGCAGCGACAGGAGGCGGAAGCGCTGCTGTCAGACCCCGAGATGCGCGATCTGGCCGAGGAAGAACTTGCCCGGCTGCGCGCCGACCTGCCCGCAATCGAAGCGGCCCTGCGGCTGGCCCTGCTGCCCCGCGATGCCGCCGACGGCCGCCCTGCAATCCTTGAAATCCGTCCAGGAACCGGTGGCGAGGAGGCAGCGCTGTTTGCCGGCGACCTGCTGCGCATGTATCAGCGCCATGCCGAGGCGCAGGGCTGGGGCTTTGACGTCGTGACCCTGGCCCAGACCGAGCTTGGCGGGGTGCGCGAGGCGGTGGCACGGATCAGCGGCACCGGTGTCTTTGCCCGGCTGAAGTTCGAATCCGGTGTGCACCGGGTCCAGCGGGTACCGCAGACCGAAAGCGGCGGGCGTATCCACACCTCGGCGGCGACCGTCGCGGTGCTGCCCGAGGCGGTGGCGGTGGAGGTGGACATCGACCCGGCCGATCTGCGCATCGACACCATGCGCGCCAGCGGTGCCGGCGGTCAGCATGTCAACACCACCGATTCGGCGGTTCGCATCACCCATATCCCCACCGGGATCGTGGTGACGAGTTCCGAGAAATCCCAGCATGCCAACCGGGCACTGGCCATGGAAGTGCTGCGCGCCCGGCTTTACGACATGGAGCGCCGCAGGGCCGAAGGCGCGCGGGCCAGCGCCCGCAAGGCCCAGGTCGGCAGCGGCGACCGAAGCGAGCGGATCCGGACCTACAACTTCCCCCAGGGCCGGATGACCGACCACCGCATCAACCTGACGCTCTATCGTCTCGACGCGATCATGGACGGGGATCTGGGCGAGGTCATCGATGCGCTGGTCGCCCATGACCAGGCCGAGCGGCTGGCGGAGATGGAGAGTTGACGCAGCCGGCGGGCTGGCGGCCGGCGGGCAGGGGTGCCGCCTCGGGGGGCATCGAGCCCCCGCTCGGCGGCGGGCGCG
>SKWP01000112.1 GCA_007128865.1 Paracoccaceae bacterium | reverse complement strand
ATTGTACATGTCCTGCCAGGCCTGCGGCATCTCCACCGCCTGTTTCGACCATGCCTCGGGCACCAGCATCGTCTTGGCCATCGGCGCGCTGCGTCCGGCCCGGACCAGCACCTCGAACACCGCATCCAGTGCGGCCGAATCCGAAGACCCCTGCGGCACGATCGGCTTGATGTCTTCGGCCAGTTCCCCGAAGAACGAAGAGGCCATGCGAATCTCGTGGCTTTTCAGCCAGTTGAGATTGCCCTTGAGCGTGTTGATCTCGCCATTGTGGGCCAGCATCCGGAACGGCTGGGCCAGCCACCATTGCGGGAAAGTGTTGGTCGAATAGCGCTGATGATAGATTGCAAAGGCGCTTTCGAAGCGTTCGTCCTTCAGGTCGGGATAGAATTCGGCCACCTGCTCGGCCAGCATCATGCCCTTGTAGATGATCGACCGGCAGGACAGCGAACACAGGTACAGCCCGTGGATCTGGGCCTCGGCCGCGGCCTTCTCGATGCGGCGCCGGATGACGTACAGGTCACGCTCGAAGGCTTCCTCGTCCAGTCCCTTGGCGTTGCGGATAAGGATCTGTTCGATCTCGGGCCGCGTGGCATTGGCCTTTTCGCCCAGCACCGAGGTATCGACCGGCACATGCCGCCAGCCATAGATGCCATGCCCGATTCGCAACACTTCGGTTTCCACGATGGTCCGGCAGCGTTCCTGCGCGCCGAAATCGGTCCGCGGCAGGAACACCATTCCCACGGCAATCAGCGCGCTCATGTCGGGTTCGTGGCCGGTGCGGCGAATCTGGTCGTAAAAGAAGGGCACCGGGATCTGCACATGGATACCGGCGCCATCGCCGGTCTTGCCGTCGGCATCCACGGCGCCGCGATGCCAGACCGCCTTGAGCGCGTCGATCCCGTTCACCACCACCGCACGCGATGGCTTGCCGTCGATGGCAACAACCAGCCCCACCCCGCATGAGGCATGTTCGTCCTCGGCCCGATAAAGCCCGTTTTCGGCCAGCCACGCGCGCCTTGCTTCCTCGGCGGCGACCCATTCGGCGTCATACTTGGTCATCTCTATCCCTCCGCAAGGGGGCCGCTGCCCGAGGCGCGGCCGGAATGATGGGTCAGGGCGGCGTTATTCCGCCGCCACCTTTGCCGGCTGGGCAAGCCAGTCGAGGATTGCGTCGGCAGCCTCGCGCCCGTCGCGAATCGCCCAGACGACCAGGCTTGCCCCGCGCACGATATCGCCGGCGGCATACACGCCGGGCAGGCTGGTGGCGTGGGTGCGGAAATCGGCCCGGATGGTGCCCCAGCGCGTGACCTCAAGCTCCGGCACGCCCCACAGCGCCGGCAGCGGTTCCGGCTCGAAGCCAAGCGCTGCGATCACCAGATCGGCCTGTTCGACATAATCGGCGCCCTCGATCACCTCGGGGCTGCGCCGCCCGGTGGCATCGGGCTTTCCCAGCCGCATGCGCTGGACCATCACGCCTGTCACCGGGTCACCGGCAAAGCCGCGCGGTGCAGTCTGCCAGACGAATTCCACGCCTTCCTCTTCGGCGTTCTGAACCTCGCGCTGGCTGCCGGGCATGTTCTCGCGGTCGCGTCGATACAGGCATTTCACGCTTTTCGCGCCCTGCCGGACGGCGGTGCGCACGCAATCCATGGCGGTATCGCCGCCACCGATGACCACCACGCGCTTGCCGGCAGCGTTCAGCTCGCCCGAGTCGAATTCCGGCACATCGTCGCCAAAGCTCTTGCGGTTGGATGCGGTCAGATAGTCGATCGCACGCACGATCCCTTCGGCCCCGACCCCCGGCGCCTCGAGCGCGCGCGAACGGTAGACGCCGGTGGCGATCAGCACCGCATCGTGCCGGCCACGGATGGCGTCAAAGCTCAGATCCTCGCCGACGGTGCAGTTCAGGACAAACTGCACCCCGCCTTCCTCGAGCTGGGCGATCCGGCGCATGACCACGGGCTTTTCCAGCTTGAAGCCCGGAATGCCATAGGTCATCAGCCCGCCGGCGCGGTCATAGCGGTCATAGACGGTGACCTGCAGGCCGGCACGGCGCAGCGCATCCGCCGCTGCCAGCCCGCCGGGGCCGGCACCGATGATACCCACGCTTTCGCCCCGTTCGGCCATCGGTTCGATCGGCTGGACCCAGCCTTCCTGCCAGGCGGTGTCGGTGATGTATTTTTCCACCGCGCCGATGGTGACCGTCCCGTGCCCGGCCTGTTCGATCACGCAATTACCCTCGCACAGCCGGTCCTGCGGGCAGATGCGGCCGCAGATCTCGGGGAAGGTATTGGTGGCCTGGCTCAGCTCATACGCCTCGCGCAGCCGGCCCTCGGCCGTCAGCATCAGCCAGTCGGGGATGTTGTTGTGCAGCGGACAATGCGTCTGGCAATAGGGCACGCCGCACTGGCTGCATCGGCCGGCCTGTTCGGCCGCCTTTTCGGTCGAATATTCGTCGTAGATTTCAGCGAAATCATCGGCGCGCAGGTCGGGCGGCCGCTTGTGCGGCATTTCCTTGCCGACCTCGACAAAGCGCAGCATGCGTTGCGGTGCCACTGGTGCCTCCCTCGTCCACTTGCGGGACAATACATATAACGGGTCAAAACGAAAGAAAAGTAAAAAGTACTGACCTAAAATTCCCGAATGTTTCCCGAGAGCCCCCTTGACCCTGCCCTTCCAACGAAAATAAAGACAGTATAGCTGACCTAGTGTGCGCCTTTCCATTTCGGACCGGTTCGTTAAGGTGCCGCAGAATCCGAAACCGGCAAGAGCCCATGACCTTCATAAACCTGTTCATCCTCGCCCTTATCCAGGGCATTACCGAATTCCTTCCGATTTCCTCGTCGGGGCATCTGATCCTGCTGCCGATGCTGACCGATTTCGAGGACCAGGGCCTTGTCATCGATGTGGCCGTCCATGTCGGCACGCTGTTTGCGGTGTGTCTCTACTTCCGGCGGGATGTCGCGCTGGCGCTGCGCGGCATTCCCGATCTGCTGCGCTGGCGGATCGACAATCAGGGCGCCTGGCTGGCGCTGTGCCTGGCGCTGGCCACGGTGCCGGTGGTCATCGTCGGGCTGATCTTCAAGCTGACCGGCCTGATGGAGGCGATGCGCTCGGTTGCGCTGATCGGCTGGATGATGATCATCTTCGGCATCGTGCTTTATGCCACCGACCAGCAGGGGCAAGAGGCCAAGACCATCCGCAACTGGGGCCTGCGCGATGCGGTCATCCTCGGACTGTGGCAGGCGGTTTCGCTGATCCCGGGCACGTCACGGTCGGGCGCCTGCATCTCGGGCGCGCGGGCGCTGGGATACGGGCGCCACGATGCGGCGCGAATCGCGATGCTGATGTCGATCCCCACCATCATCGCGTCGGGCACGCTGCTGGGGATCGATGTGGTCGCCCGGATGGATGCCCAGGCCGCGCGGGACGGTGCGATTGCGGCTGTCCTGTCGTTCTTTGCCGCACTTGCCGCGCTGGTCTTCATGATGAAGCTGCTGCGCAGCGTCAGCTTCACCCCCTATGTTGTCTACCGGCTGGTGCTGGGCGCGATCCTGTTGTGGATCGCCTATACCTGAAAGCTGCCGTTCCCGCGCCGCAGCCGCGCTGCTGCCGCCAAAAAAAGGCCGGGACGTTACCGCCCCGGCCAGGCTGCACCCTCAGGAAGAAACAGAAAGGCGACTACCAGTCATCCGGACCCACGCCGGAAAAGCGCGTCACCAGAAAATCGATGAAGGCGCGCACCTTCGGCTGGGTGAAACGGCCCGGCGGATAGACGGCATAGATGCCCTGAACCTCGCGCGGCAGATCGGGGATGGCATCCACTAGCTGACCGTCGCGCATCGGCTTGGCGTAAAGGAAACTCGGCAGATAGGCGATGCCCAGCCCGGCGATGGCGGCATTCAGCAGCGACTGCCCGTCATTGACCGTAAGCCATCCGCCGCTGCGAATCAGCCGCTTTTCCCCCGAGGGGGCCGTGACCTTCCAGACATTCGAGTTCGCTTGGCTGGAATAGTGCAGCAGCTTGTGTTCGTTCAGATCATCGATGCGCTGGGGTCGCCCGTGGGCCTGGAAATACCCCGGCGATGCGATCATCCGGCGGGTGGTTTCGCTGATCTTGCGGGCACGCAGGGTGCTGTCTTCCAGCTCTCCGATGCGCACTGCCATGTCGAAGCCTTCCGAAATCAGCTCGACAAAGCGGTTGCCCAGAACCAGGTTGAGCGTGATCTCGGGATACTCGGCCAGAAAGTCGCCCAGTATCGGCGACAGCAGGTTCACCCCGAAATCGGTGGCCACCGAAACCCGCAGCATGCCGGTGGGCGCGGTCTGCATCGAGGTTACAAGGGCATCGGCTTCGCCGGCGTCGTTCAGAACCCTGCGGGCACGGTCGTAATAGGCAAGCCCGATCTCGGTAGGGCTGACGCGGCGCGT
>SKWP01000259.1 GCA_007128865.1 Paracoccaceae bacterium | reverse complement strand
AGCGCCGCCAGTGCCGAAAGCAGCAGGGTCGCGCCCCACGGGCTGGCCGCCGGGAAAGCCCAGAGTGTGAGCAGGCAGGCCGCAGCGCCAAGATTGCCGGCCAGGATCACCGCCTTGCGCGTTCCGAACATGCGGTCGAGCGGACCATAGAGAAAGGCACCCGCAGACATCGCAAAAGCCATGACAAGCGTCACGCGGCCGATGGCAATCGCGTCGGCACCGAATACATCGGCAAAGTACGGGCCGACCCACAGACCGCGCAGGCCAGCAGCCGGCGCATAATTGACGAACATCATCGGCAGGATCAGCCACAGTGCCCGGATGCGCAGCACGTCGAGCAGCGAACCATTGCCGACGCCATCCGCGCGTTCGGCTTCAGGCGGATCCTGCACCATCAGCAGCATTGCCGACCCGGCCATGACGGTCAGCACCGCGAGGCCCCAAAGCGTCGTGCGCCAGCCAAAGGTTTCCGCCGCCCAGGCGAGCGGCCACGCACCGCCGATGTTCCCGAGGCTTCCGACCCCCATCATAGCACCTGCCAGCGTTGCAAAGGCGGCCGCGGAATAGACCCGTCCGAAGATGTAATAGGCCGCCATCAGGACTGGCGAACACCCGATGCCGATCAGGATCATTGCCAGATGCAGGTGCCATGGCGCCGTAGCCAAGGCGAACACGGCCGCGCCGCCGCCCCCGGCGACGGCCATCAGCCATCCGGCAGTACGGCGCGGGCCAAGGCGATCGAGCGCGGCACCAACCGGTATCTGCATCAGCGCGAAGGCCAGAAACCAGAGCCCCGATGTCAGTGCCAGATCGTCGGGGCCGGCACCGATCTCGCTGCCGAGAACCGGGCTCAGGACCGCCAGGAAGGCACGGTAGAACTGGCTCAGGATATAGCCTAGCAGAAGGCAGAAGATTCCGGCGGTCATGGCAACTCCGGGGCAAACCGTTTCTTGCCCGTCTCCCGAGCCGGATACAAGGCCGGCCTTGCGCGTGAGGACGGGCGCGCTAGGCTGGAAGCCATGACGCCCGGCAGAACCCAGGCTTTCGAAGTCTATGTGGCGCCGGCGCGCGCCCGCTCTCAGCTCTGGCTTCTGGGGCTGGGGCTTTGCATCGTCATCCTGTGTCATCTGGCCTGGATGGGGCTGATGCTTGGCGCCCTGCGCCTGTTTGCCCCTCCCGGCGGCGATCTTGCCGCGACGGTTGCGCATGGATCCTCGCCCGGGTCGATGACAGTGCTTCTGTTCGGCTTTGTCGGGCTTGCCGTCGGCGCCATGCTGGCCGCTCGGCTGGCCCACGGGCGCGGCGTGGCAACCCTGATCGGCCCGCTGCGCCGGGCGCTGCGCGACTTTGCGGCCGGGGCGGGGCTGTTGCTGGCGGTCTATGGCGGTGTCGGGCTTGCCGGGCTGATCGGTCTGGTGCTGCTTGGCGGGCGGCCCGTTTCGGACTGGGCGCTGCCCGGGCTGGACCCATGGCTGTGGCTGCGGTTCCTGCCGCTGGCACTGGCGGGGCTGCTGATCCAGACCGGCGCCGAGGAACTGGTGTTTCGCGGTTACCTGCAACAGCAGCTTGCTGCGCGCTTCCGTTCCGCCCTTGTCTGGATGGTCCTGCCGTCGCTACTGTTCGGATTGCTGCACCATGACCCCGCAACAATGGGGCGCAACGCCTGGCTCATGGTGGCTGCGACGGGGGTCTTCGGGCTGATCGCGGCCGACCTTACCGCACGCTCCGGCACGCTGGGGATGGCCTGGGGGCTGCATTTTGCCAACAACTGCCTGGCGATCCTGATTGTCGCGCCGCAGGGCGACCTTTCGGGCCTGGCGCTCTGGCGTTCGACCTTCGGGATGGACGACACCGGCCCGTTCCGGGCCATGCTGCTGGCCGATGTGGCGGTGTTGCTGGCGGTGTGGCTGCTGGCGCGGGGATGGCTGGGCCGGCGTCGGGCAGGCGAGGACTGATTGCATTTGTTCCGGCCGCGGCCTATCTCGGGGCGAAGCTCGGAGAGGCGCGATGAACTGGATCACCAATTACGTCCGGCCCACCATCAATTCGCTGTTCTCGCGGCGCGAGTTGCCCGAAAACCTTTGGGTCAAATGCCCCGAATGCGGCACGATGCTGTTCCACAGGGAACTGAAGGACAACCTGCAGGTCTGTACCTCGTGCGGGCATCACATGCCGATCCGCCCGCGCGAGCGATTCGCGCAACTGTTCGACAACGGCGTGTTCGTCGAGGTTCCGGTGCCCGATCCGGTGCCCGACCCGCTGCAGTTCCGCGACCAGAAGAAATACCCCGACCGCATGCGCGCCGCCCAGAAGGCCACCGGCGAAAAGGATGCCATGCTGGTTGCCGAAGGCGAAATCGGCCGCACCCCGGCGGTGGTGGCGGCGCAGGATTTCAGCTTCATGGGCGGTTCCATGGGCATGTATGTGGGCAATGCCGTCATTGCCGCCTGCGAACGCGCGGTCAGCCGCCGCCGCCCGCTGGTGCTGTTTTCGGCCGCGGGCGGCGCGCGCATGCAGGAAGGCATCCTGAGCCTGATGCAGATGCCGCGTACCACCGTGGCGGTGCAGTCGATGAAAGAGGCACGGCTGCCCTTTGTCGTGGTCCTGACCCACCCCACAACCGGCGGGGTAACGGCAAGCTATGCCATGCTCGGCGATGTGCAGATTGCAGAGCCGGGCGCGCTGATCTGCTTTGCAGGGCCCAGGGTGATCGAGCAGACCATCCGCGAAACCTTGCCCGATGGCTTTCAGCGTGCCGAATACCTTCTGGATCATGGCATGCTGGACAGGGTCACCCCGCGGGCGCAGCTGCGCGAGGATCTGATTGTCATCCTGCGCATGCTTCTGGGGCAGGATCCGGCCGTGCGCGGTGATCTGCCGGCCCCGGAAGCGCCGGCGGTCGAGGCCGAAGCCGCCGCACCGCAGGCGCCCGGCAAGACAGCCGCTGTGCCGCCGTCCGGGGGCTGACCATGGCCACATCCGACGCCATCCTGACCCGGATGATGGCGCTGCATCCCAAGATCATCGATCTGACGCTGGATCGGGTCTGGCGGCTGCTGGCGGCGCTGGGGCACCCCGAACGCAGCCTGCCGCCCGTGGTGCATATCGCCGGAACCAACGGCAAGGGCTCGACCCTGGCGATGCTGCGTGCCGGGCTGGAGGCGACCGGCGCGCGGGTTCATGCCTATACCTCGCCGCATCTGGTCCGGTTTCATGAACGCATCCGGCTGGCCGACAGCCTGATTGACGAAGCGGCGCTGGCGGCTGTGCTGGACGAATGCGAGGCGGCCAACGGCGGCGCACCCATCACCTATTTCGAAATCACCACCTGCGCGGCGCTGCTGGCCTTTGCCCGGACACCGGCCGAATGGACGCTGCTCGAGGTGGGGCTGGGCGGGCGGCTCGATGCGACAAATGTCGTCGAAACGCCGGCGCTGTGCGTGATCACCCCGGTTTCGATGGATCACCAGCAGTATCTGGGCGAAAGCCTGGCCGAGATCGCCGGCGAAAAGGCCGGGATTCTCAAGCGCGGGGTGACCTGCGTCGTCGGCCCGCAGCAGGAACCCGCGCTTGCCGTGATCGAGGCCCGCGCGGCACGGGTGGGGGCGCCGCTGCTGGTGCACGGGCAGCATTGGCACGCCTGGGAAGAACGCGGCCGCCTGGTGTTTCAGGACGAACACGGGCTGATGGACCTGCCGCTGCCCAACCTGCCGGGCGCCCATCAGATCGACAACGCCGGCGCCGCCCTGGCCGCGTTGCGGGCATTGGGGCAGGGCGCGGCGGCGGCTGAGGCCGCTGTCACCGGGGCAGAATGGCCGGCCCGGATGCAGCGGCTGCGCCGCGGGCCGCTGGTTGATGCCGCCCCCGCGGTAGAGCTGTGGCTGGACGGCGGCCATAACCCCGCCGCCGGTGCAGCACTGGCGCAGACGCTGGCGCGCATGCCGCAGCGCCCGGTGCATCTGATCTGCGGGATGCTGAACACCAAGGATGTGGCCGGTTTCATGCGCCCGCTGGCCGGGCATGTTGCCGCGCTTCGGGCGGTTTCGGTGCCGGGTGAGGCGGCAACACTGCCGGCCGCGGCAACCTGCGCGGCGGCCCGTGCCGCGGGTATTGCCGCGGAATGCGCCGAAAACGTTGCCGATGCCCTGTCAGCGATTGCCGCGCAGGAGCCGGCAGCGCGCGTGGTCATCTGCGGATCGCTGTATCTGGCCGGCAAGGTTCTGGCCGAAAACGGCTGATCCCTTTACCGGCGCCCTGCAATCGCGCCGGGTCTCGGGGTGGCCTGCGCAAGACACCGCCGACGCAGCGAAACGCTCGGGCAACGGCCGGGCGCCGTGATACCGGATCCGTTTGATCGGTTCGGTAAGCACGGGCGGCGGCCGCCCGAGGTGGGCGCGGAAGCGCCCGCATCGTGCCGGAGGCACGCCAGCGGCACGATGCGGGCGGGCGGGCGCT
>SKWP01000381.1 GCA_007128865.1 Paracoccaceae bacterium | reverse complement strand
GGCAAATCCGCAACGTAAACCGTGAATTGCGCATTCGTGGACAAACGGACATTGTTCGGAGGCCTTTCGCTGCCTAGTATGCGCGCGGTCCGTGGCGCCGCTGCGGCCCTTCGCCGGTTGGTACATTGCCGGTCCCTGCTGTGGTCCCGGTCAGGAGAGCAACGCCGCCTTGCGCTTCACGCTTCGCTTCAACCATCTTCCTGCCGCGCTGGCGATCGTGGTCATCGCCCTAGTCTGGTTCGTTGCCGAAGCCCAGCAGCGCAAGGCGCACCAGACCGCCCTGCGGGGCGAAGTGCTGGTTGCGATGGGCGAGGTTCGCGCGCGGCTCGAGAATTCCATCAACGGCTCGGTGCAGCTGGTGCGCGGGCTGGTCGCCACGCTGCGCACCGAACCCGACATGGGGCCGGAACGCTGGTGGGCGCTGTCCGAGGGCTTGCTGGCTCAGGCCCCGCATCTGATCAACATCGGCGGCGCGCCGGACATGATCATCCGCTTCAACTATCCGCCCCGAGGCAACGAGGCGGCAATCGGGCTGAACTACCTCGAACACCCCGATCAGCGCGAGGCAGCGCTGCGCGCGCGCGACACCGGCGAACTGGTGCTGGCCGGACCTGTGGACCTGATCCAGGGCGGGCGCGGTTTCATCGGCCGTTTCCCGGTTCATGTGCCGGGGCCGGACGGTGAGGAACGGTTCTGGGGGCTGGTATCGGTGGTCATGGATGCCGATGCGGTGCTGTCAGCGGCCAGGATCGGTGACCACAGGCTGCCGATATCGTTGGCGCTGACCGGGCGCGATGCCACCGGCCCCGCCGGCCCGCGGTTTTTCGGCGAGGAATACATCCTTGCCGGCAGCCCGGTCAGGGGCGAGGTGCTGCTGCCTCATGGAAGCTGGGGAATAGCCGCGGTGCCGCGCGGCGGCTGGGATGCACACCCGCCCGACATGACAGCGCTGCGGCTGGCGATGCTCGGGGCCAGCCTGGTGATCCTGATCCCCAGCCTGATCATGGGGCGCCTGCTGGGCGAACGGCAGGACAACGTCAACCGGCTGCAGCATTCCAATGCCGCGCTGAAGGGCCAGATGGCGGCTCTCGAACGTGCCCGCGCCGAACAGCAGCGCACCGAGGCCCGCCTGCGCGAGGCCCTGACGCGTGCCGAAACCGCGACCGCCCGTTTCCAGGACGTGGCCAAGGTCAGCGGATCCTGGGTGTGGGAACAGGATGCCGACCTGCGCTTTACCTATGTTTCCGACAGCTACCGATACCTTACCGGCATCCCGTCGGAGGCGCTGGTCGGCAAGACGCGGGCCGAGGTTTTTGCCGACCGGCCCGAGGTTCTGGGCAGTGCGGACTGGGCCGATCTCGAACGCCGGCTGGCCCGGCGCGAACCGTTCAGCGAATTCCTGTACCGCGCCTGGTGCGCCGACAACCGCGAAATCTGGATCACCATCTCGGGCACGCCCATCTATGACGCCAGCGGGCGTTTTGCCGGCTATCGCGGTGCCGGAAAGGACGTGACGACGCTCCAGCAGGCCCGTGCCGCAGCCGATGAGGCAAGCCGCGCCAAGTCGATGTTCCTTGCCAACATGAGCCACGAGATCCGCACACCGCTCAACGGCGTGCTGGGCATGGCCGAGGTGCTGCAGGGCGTGCTGGTGGAGCCCGAACAGCAGCGCATGATCGCCACCATCCGCGAGAGCGGCGAGGCGCTGATGCGCATTCTCAACGACATCCTCGACCTTTCCAAGATCGAGGCCGGCCGCATGGAGCTTGAATCGGCACCCTTCCGCCCTGCGAGCGTGGCCGGGCGGATTGCCGCCCTGCATCGCCTCGTGGCCGCGGAAAAGGGGCTCGAACTGGACATCGAGACCGACGAGCCCGAACCGCTGCTGCGCGAGGGCGACGCCATGCGCCTGGGGCAGATCCTGCACAACCTGATCGGCAATGCGGTGAAGTTCACCGAAAAGGGGCGCATCCGGGTCCGCGTGGCCAACCGGGCCGGCCAGCCGCTGTTCATCACCGTCAACGATACCGGCATCGGCATGACGCCCGAGCAGATCGAACGCATCTTTGACGAATTCGCCCAGGCCGATGGCGGCATATCGCGCCGCTATGGCGGCACCGGGCTGGGGCTGTCGATCGTCCGGCGGCTGGTCGAGATGATGGGCGGCACCATCACCATCGATGCCACCCCCGGGCGCGGCAGCTATGTGCGGGTGGAACTGCCGCTGCCCGAACGGATGGATCAGGCGGCCGCACAGGACGGACGCAGCGAAACTGCGGCAGTGGACGACGACGGCATGGCCATGGACGGGCTGCGCCTGCTGGCTGCCGACGACAATGCAACCAACAAGCTGGTGCTGAAGGCAATGCTGCGCGGCACCGGCATCGAGCTGACGCTGGTCGAGAACGGGCAGCAGGCCGTGGATGCCTGCGCAAGGAACCGGTTCGATCTGATCCTTCTGGATATTTCCATGCCGGTTATGGACGGGCCAACGGCCCTGTCGCTGATCCGCCGCCAGGCCGAAGAGGCCGGGCGCGAACCGCCCCCGGCCATTGCCTTTACCGCCAATGTCATGGCCCATCAGGTTGCCGGATATCTGGAAGGCGGATTTTCGGACTGGATCGCGAAACCGCTCAAGCGCGAGGTTCTGCTGGAGCGGATCCGCCGCAACACCGCCGGTCGCGGGGTGCGCATGACGGCTTGAGGCGATCACGCCCGCGGGCCACGCCCCGGCACGCCGCCCGCCCACCCACCCCGGCGCGCCGGGGCGCGGCTCAACCCTCCTGCGCCTCGCTGCGGGCCAGCCAGCGTTCCAGCCAGTGGATGGAATAGTCGCCGCGGCGGATGTCGGGTTCGTCCAGCAGCGCCCGGAACAGCGGTACGGTGCTGTCGACGCCATCGACGATCAGTTCGCCCAGAGCCCGGTGCAGCCGCGCGATGGCTTCGTCGCGGTCGCGCCCGTGCACGATCAGCTTGGCGATCAGGCTGTCGTAATAGGGCGGGATCACATAGCCGGAATAGAGCGCCGAATCCATCCGCACCCCCAGCCCGCCGGGGGCGTGAAAGGTATTCACCCGGCCGGGGCAGGGCGCAAAGCTCGGCAGTCTTTCGGCGTTGATGCGCGCCTCGATGGCATGGCCGAGGGGCTGCAAGTCGGCCTGATCCAGCGACAGCGGCTCGCCGGCCGCGACGCGGATCTGTTCGCGCACCAGATCGACGCCGAAGACCGCCTCGGTCACCGGATGTTCGACCTGCAGGCGGGTGTTCATCTCGATGAAGTAGAACTCGCCGTCCTCGTACAGGAATTCGATCGTGCCGGCCCCGGCATAGCCGATCCGGGCCACGGCATCGGCGCAGATGCCGCCAATGCGCGCCCGCGTGGCGGCATCGATGGCCGGCGAAGGCGCCTCTTCCAGCACCTTCTGGTGGCGGCGCTGCAACGAGCAGTCCCGTTCGCCCAGATGCACCGCCCCGCCGCGGCCGTCGCCGAACACCTGGATTTCGATGTGCCGGGGGCGCTGGAGGTATTTCTCGATATAGACATCCGGGTTGCCGAAGGCCGCGCGGGCCTCGGCGCGGGCGGTCTGGAAGGCGACGTCGATTTCCGCAGCGCTGCGCGCCAGCTTCATGCCGCGCCCGCCGCCGCCGGCGGTGGCCTTGACGATCACCGGATAGCCGATTTCGGCACCGATGCGACGCGCCTCGTCAAGGTCGGGTACCCCGCCGTCCGAGCCCGGAACGCAGGGCACGCCCAGCGCCTTCATGGTTTCCTTGGCGGTGATCTTGTCGCCCATCATGCGGATATGTTCCGACGACGGGCCGATGAAGGTCAGGCCATGGTCCTCGACGATCTGCACGAAATTCGCGTTTTCGGACAGAAACCCGTAGCCGGGATGAATGGCCTCGGCGCCGGTGATCTCGCAGGCCGAAATGATGGCCGGCACCGACAGGTAGCTTTGCGCGGCCGGGGCGGGGCCGATGCAGATCGCCTCGTCGGCCATGCGCACATGCATCGCATCGGAATCGGCGGTGGAATGCACCGCGACCGAGGCTATGCCCATCTCGCGGCAGGCGCGGATCACGCGCAGGGCGATCTCGCCCCGGTTGGCGATCAGGATCTTGCGGAACATCGGGGCGCGGGTCTCATTCGACGATCATCAGCGGCGCGCCGAATTCAACCGGCGTGCCATCGGAAACCATGATCCGCTTGACCGTTCCGGCGCGCGGGGCGGGGATATGGTTCATGGTCTTCATGGCCTCCACGATCAGCAGTGTCTGGCCCTCGGCCACGGTGGTGCCAACGGTCACGAAGGGTTGCGCGCCGGGTTCGGGGGACAGATAGGCGGTGCCGACCATCGGCGAGGTCACGCAGCCGGGATGCCGGGCGGGGTCATCGGCGGCTTCGCCCGCGTCGGGTCGGGCTGCGGCCGGTGCCGCGGCAGCGGACGGCGCCGGGGCGGCCATGGCCGGCAGGGGCGCGG
>SKWP01000052.1 GCA_007128865.1 Paracoccaceae bacterium | reverse complement strand
GTGGTGGGCCAGACCCTGGGTGCGGCGGCTTCGGCCGGGCTGGGCTTTGCCACCACCTTTGCGCTGGGGCGGGCGGGGTCATACTGGCTGCACGCCGCCGCGCAGGGCCGGCCTGTCGATGCCGAAACCCTGCGCGCACGCTACAACGCCGCGCTGAAAGGAGCCCGCGATGCGCCCCGCTGAACGGCTTTTCCGTGCGCTTCTGCGCTGGAACCGTCTGGGTATCGCCGGGTTGCTGGCGTTGCCCTTCGTGGGGGCTATGGTGCTCGGCTTCGTCTGGCTGCACGAACGCGGCTGGCTGATGTGGTTCGTGCTGGCCACCGCCGGGCTTGCCGCAACGGTCTGGGCGTTGCGGCTGCTGCTGCGCCTGCGCGCGGCCAGGCAGGATGCCGCGCCCGAGGCGCCGCCGTCCGGCGGGCGCCAGTTGCCGCCCCCCGAACCCGACCCGGACTGGAGCGAGGCCGAAGCCGCGGCCTTTGCCACCGCGGCCGAAGCCATCGCCGGGCGGCTGGCTGCCGGCCCGCTGCCATGGGAGGCGCTGCCAGCCGAGGCGTTGCAGGTGGTCGAGACCATCGCCGCGGCGATGTCGGACGGCCGGCGCGGCGCGCTCGATTTCACCCTGCCCGAGGCGCTGCTGCTGGTCGACAGGGTGGCGCTGCGCTACCGCGCGGTGCTGCGCAGCCATGTGCCGTTTTCCGATCAGGTCTCGATCCGCGCCGGCTACTGGCTGTGGCGGCGGCGCGAGGGCGCGCGGATGGCGGTCGAGGCCGGGTTCCTTGCCTGGCGCGGATTGCGGCTGGCGATCAACCCCACCGTGGGGGTGCTGCGCGAGGTGGAACGCGCGGTCACCGCCGGCCTGCAGGACCGGCTTTCGACCGAGCTTCTGCGCGATGCGCAGGCGATCCTGCTGGAAGAGGTGGCGCAGGCTGCCGTCGATCTCTATTCGGGCCGGCTGCGGTTTTCCGAGGCCGAGCTTGCGGCGATCGAGCTCGGGTCGGAACGGCGCGACCGCGCGGCGCTGGCCCGGCCCGACGACCCGCTGCGCATCCTGGTGGTGGGGCAGGTCAGCGCCGGCAAGTCTTCGCTGGTCAATGCGCTGATGGCAGCGGCCGGCGGCGCCGCCACCGCCGAAACCGATGCCGCCCCGACAACCGACCGCGCCGCCGCCCATCCGCTGGAAATCGACGATATCCCGTGCCGGCTGGTGGACATGCCGGGGCTCGATGGCAGCGATGCAAGGCGCGATGCGATGCTGGCCGAGATTGCCGAGGCCGATCTGGTGTTGTGGGTGCTGCGCGCCAACCGCCCCGCACGGGCGCCCGACCACGCCCTGCGCGCGGCGATGGCCGGCTGGTTTGCCGCCCGGCCGGCTCGGCGCGCGCCGCCGGTGATTCTGGTGGCCAGCTTTGCCGATGCGCTGCTGCCCGGCTGGCCCTTTCCCGAGGGGCATCTGCCGCAGGACGCCCAGACCCGCCTGGGTGCGGCCATGGCGGCGCTGGCCGGGGACATGGACGGGCAGGTGCCGATCCCGCTGCGCGGCGAGGCGCCGACATGGAACCTCGACACGCTGGTCGACGCGCTGTCGGCGGCGCTGGGCGAGGCGCTGATGGTGCAGCGAAACCGCCGCCGTGTGGCCGCCGCACAGGCCGCCGGCGGGCTGCGGCTGGGCGAAAACCTGGCGCGTGCGGGCAGGGGCGCCCGCGCCGGGGCCGCCGAACTGGGCGGGCGGCTGCTGGGGCGGCTGCGCAGCCGCCGCGATACGCAGGCGGATTGATCCGGCCGCGCGGGGCCCCGCGGGTGCTGATGCCGCGGCAGCCGTTGCCGATAACGGGCGCCGCTGCTGCCTGTTCAGCTGCGCAGAGGCAGGTAATCGACCTCGTCGCCTGCCGGCCGGGGCCCGTCGCCCACAGGCCGGACCAGCAGCGCATCGGCTTCGGCCAGCAGCCGCAGAAGCGAGCTGTCCTGCGACGCGACGGGCATGATCTCGGGCAGGCCGCGGCCGGCATGGCGCAGCGTTGCACGCATGTAATGCGCGCGCGGACCGTTGGCGCCCACCGCCGCGCCCAGCCGGGCGCGCAGCCGTTGCGGATGGTCTGCCGGAAGGCCCTGCAGCGCCCGCAGCAGCGGCACCAGAAACAGCATCGCCGTCACCACCGCCGATACCGGATTGCCCGGCAGGCCCAGCATCACCGCGGGCCCCAGACGGCCGGCCATCAGCGGCTTGCCCGGCCGCATCGCAACCTTGTAGAAGGCGCGCTCCATGCCCAGTTCGGCGGCCACCGGTGCGACCAGATCATGATCGCCGACCGAGGCGCCGCCGCTGGTGACGATCACATCGGCCCCTTCGGCCAGGGCGAATGCGGCGCGCAGGCTCCCGGCGGTATCGCGGGCAATCGGCAGCATCCTGACCTCGGCGCCCTCGGCCTCGGCCAGCGCCTTGAGCGCGAAGCTGTTCGAGGCCACGATCTGGTCCGGTCCGGGATCCTCGCCGGGCATGACGAGTTCGTCGCCGGTGGCAAAGAGCGCGACGACAGGGCGGCGAAACACCGTGAGTTCCGGCAGGTTCATCGCCGCCAGCAGCGCCACATCGGCCGGGCCGAGCCTGCGCGGGGCAGCAACCCGGAACCCGGCCTGAAAGTCGCCGCAGGCGGGGCGCAGGTTGGCGCCGGCTTCGGGCCATGCGCGCGGCAGCAGCCGGTCACCCTGCCGGTCGGCGTCTTCCTGAATGACGATCCGGTCCGCCCCTTCCGGCATCGGCGCACCGGTAAGGATGCGCACCGCCTCGCCCGGGCCGACCCGCCCGGCAAACCGGCGGCCCGCAGCAGCCTCGCCCAGTATTCGCAGCCCGGCTCCGGCGGCCGGGGGGGTATCGCCGCAAATGGCATAGCCGTCCATGGCCGAAGCGGCAAAGGGCGGCTGGTCGCGCCGGGCCACGGCATCGGCGGCCAGCACCCGGCCGGCCGCGTTGCGCAGGGCAACGGTTTCGGTGCCGACCGGCGATGCCAGCGCCAGAACCCGGCGCAGCGCGTCTTCGACCGAAATCACCGCTTTGCCTCGTAGGTACCTGATTTTCCGCCTTCTTTCATCACCAGCCGGATATCGCTGATGACCATGCCCTTTTCGGCGGCCTTGAGCATGTCATAGACGGTCAGCGCCGCGACGCTGACCGCTGTCAGCGCTTCCATCTCCACCCCGGTCCGGCCGGTGGTGCGCACCGTTGCGGTGATCCGCACGCCCGGCAAGCCGGCATCCGGCACCAGATCGAGCGCCACCCGCGTTATCGGCAGCGGATGACAGAGCGGTACCAGATCGGCGGTGCGCTTGGCGCCCATGATCCCGGCCAGCCGCGCAACGCCCAGCACATCGCCCTTGCGCGCCGTGCCCTCGGTCACCAGTGCCAGTGTCTCGGGGCGCATGATCACCGTGCCTTCGGCAACCGCGGTGCGGGCGGTTTCGTCCTTGTCGGAGACATCGACCATATGCGCATGGCCGCCGGCATCGAAATGGGTCAGTTCGGACATCACAGGCTCCCGCTGGCAGTGTAGGGGCGGGCAAGCAGGGCGCGGGTCGCTGCGGCAACATCCTGCGAACGCATCAGCGTTTCGCCGATCAGAAAGCAGCGCACGCCGTAACGGGCCAGCCCGGCAAGGTCTTCGGGGGTGGCCAGGCCGCTTTCCGACACCACGAGCCGGTCGGCGGGAACATGGCGCACCAGTTCGCGTGTTACATCAAGGCTGACCTCGAAGCTATGGAGATTGCGGTTGTTTATCCCGATCATCCGAGAGCGCAGATGGCCGGCGCGGTCAAGTTCGGCGCGGTCATGCACCTCGACCAGTACATCCATGCCGCAGTCCTGTGCCGCTGCTTCCAGCTCGGTTGCCTGGGCATCCGACACGCTGGCCATGATGATCAGGATGCAGTCGGCGCCCAGCGCCCGCGACTCGTAGACCTGCCAAGGGTCATAGAGGAAATCCTTGCGCAGCACCGGCAGGCCGCAGGCGCTGCGTGCCTCGCCCAGATAGGCGTCGGCGCCCTGAAACGAAGGCCCGTCGGTGAGCACCGAAAGGCAGGTTGCGCCGCCTGCGACATAGGCGCGGGCAAGTTCGGACGGATTGAAATCTTCGCGGATCAAGCCCTTGGAAGGGCTGGCCTTCTTGATTTCGGCGATCAGGCCGTAGCCGTGGTGGGCCGCTTCGGCCAGGGCGCGGGCAAAGGGGCGCGGCGGCGGTGCCGCGCGGGCGGCGGCTGCGATGGCTTCGAACGGCCTTTCCGCCTTGCGCGCCGCGACATCCTCGAGCTTGTAGGCGCGGATGCGTTCGAGAATCGTCGCCATCAGCCTTCCCCTTGTCCCGGCCGTCGGTAGCGTGCCTTCAGCCCTCGGTGGCTTCGGAAGTGAGCCTTGCCAGTGCGGCCAGCTTGCCCGCAGCGGCCCCGCTATCGATGCTTTGGCGCGCCACGTCAACGCCTTCGCGCAGGTCAGCGGC
>SKWP01000166.1 GCA_007128865.1 Paracoccaceae bacterium | reverse complement strand
CCTCGGCCATCGGCCAGGCGATCATGCTGTCGTTATGGGCGCCGCCGCCCATCGCCACATAGGCCCGCCCATAGGCCTTGCGGCAGATCACCGTCACTTGCGGCACCGTGGTCAGGCAGGTGGCATTCATGAAATTCATGATGTGCCCCGGTGCCCCGCGGCGTTCGGCATCGGTGCCGACGACAAATCCCGGCGTATCCATGAATCGGACCAGCGGGATATTGAAGCTGTCGCACATCACGGTGAAATCGACGATCTTCCGGCAGGCCTCGGCGGAAAGGGCGCCGCCGCCGACATTGGGATTGTTGGCGATGATCCCAACCGACCGGCCGCCCAGCCGGGCCAGCGCGACGATGGCGGATTTGCCGAAACGCGGCTTGAACTCGAACAGCGAGCCGGTATCGAAGATCACATCGAGGATCTTCTTCATGTTGTAAACTTGGGTGCGCTTTTCCGGCATGATGTCCAGAATGCGTTCCTGGTCGGCGCCCGAACCTTCGGCGACCGGTGCCTCGGGCGGCAGTTCGCCACTATGGCCTGGCATGTAGGACAGGAAGCGGCGCAGCGCGGCCATGGCTTCCTCGTCGGTGTCCACGAAATGGTCGATCAGCCCGGTCTGTTCGGCGTGCAGCCGCCAGCCGCCCAGTTCCTCCAGATCGACCTTTTCGCCGATCGCCATCGAAACCAGCCGCGGGCTGGAGACCGACATGATCGAGCCCTTCTTCATCACCGAGAAATCGGCGATGCAGCACAGCCATGCCGACGAACCGAAAGAGGTATCGAGCGCGGCCGCCGCCCAGGGTGTTTCGCGAATGCGGCGGAACTGGGTGGTATCGTTGCCCAGCATCTGGCCCATACCCTTGGAGCCCATCGCGTCGGGCAGACGCGCGCCGGTCGATTCGCCGACATGCACAAAGGGCATCCCCCGTTCATTGCACGTCTTTCGGATGTAGCCCATCTTCTTCGAATTGGTCGCGGCAGTCGAGGCGCCCTTGGTGGTGAAGTCGTTCACCACCACGCCGACATCACGGCCGTCGATCCGCGCAAATCCGGTCAGCTTGCCATCGCGCGGGGTCTTGGCGGCCTCTTCGGCCGAATAGGATGATCGTCCCAGCAGCCCGGTTTCAAAGAAGCTTCCCTGATCGACCAGCGCATCAAGCCGTTCCTGGGCGCTGAGCCGGCCGGACTGGCGGCGGCGGGCAAGTTTTGGTTCGCCGCCCATGGCGCGCGATTCGGCCCGGCGCCGATCCAGTTCGGCAAGCATCTGTTCATGTGGCATGGATGGTTCTCCGGGTGTCGGCGAAACGCAGGATTTCGGTTGTGAGCCGCTCGACAGCGGCACTGTCGGGTTGCGGCGCATAGCCGGCCGGCAACAGGATGGCGCCGGCATCGGTGGGCAGGGGCGGGTTGAGGATGCGATCATGGGCTTTCAGGAAGCCGTTGAATTCGCCGGCATTGCGCAGGGTCTTGCGGGCGACGCAGGCTTCCAGCCAGCCGTGTGTCTCGCTGCCGAGCCCGTCGCCCAGAACCCACTCCATGCCATGGGATCGCACTGCGTCCAGCCCCTCGGCCAGCCTGTCCATGCCGCCGAACCGCTTGAGCTTGAGCTTGCAGAAGCCAACGCCGTCGATCTCGGCCGCGCGCGCAATGTCATCGAGCGTGCAGATCGGTTCGTCCAGCATGAGCGGTACAGGCGAAACCGCGGCGACCGCTGCATTGGCTTGCCAGTCCTCGGCATGGCAGGGCTGTTCGAACAGCTCGATGCCTTCGGGGTCGAGCCTGCTGGCAAAGGCGATGCCGTCTTCACGCGAAAAGCCGCGATTGGCGTCGAGCCGCAGGCTTGCCCTGCCCCGCGCTGCCGCCTGAATCACCGCCGTCCGGGCGAGATCGGCCTGCACATCCTTGCCGACCTTGACCTTGAAACAACGCACGCCCCGGGCGACGCCGGCGGCGATCTCGGCCTCGATGGCGGCAGGCTCGGTCGCATTGACCGGCGCCATCAGCGGCAGGCGCGTTTCCTCGTCGATCGCGAGAAGGGCATGACCTTCGAGCACCTCAAGCGCCGAAACCAGCGCCGTGCAGGAGACCTTGCTTTCCGCGAACCGGGCAAGGACGGCCTCCTTTGCCCCCTCGACCTCGGCACCAACCAGCCGTTCGCACCATTCGCCCAGAAAACGCCAGCCGCCTTCGCGTGTTTCGGTGCTGGAACCGGGCGCCACATGCGCATCGGCAAAGCCGCTGCGCCCGTCGCTGTCGGACAGTTCGACCATGAACGGCTCGAAGGTGTCGAAGGTCCGATAGGACAGCCTGTAGGGGGTGACCAGCGGCAGGTTCAGCCTGCGCAGGGTGATTCTCTCGATTCGCGGCATTGTTCCTCCCGTCGGATGGCGCTTCCGGCTCCGGGTCTGCCCGCGCCCGCAGCAATGGCGGCAACGCGAACCGACCCCAAAATAGTAGTTGCAAAAACTACCACTGATGCCTAGTCTTGCCATGTCTCCGGCTGCATTTCAAGTCTTCGTGGGGCCGGACAGCACGATAGGGAGGATATCGGAATGATCGGAAGAAAGGTGATTGCACTGGGTGCCGCGGCAGCCGTCGGGACGGTCGGCGCCATGGCCTCGGCACAGGACTGGCCCGCCGGCGACCTGCGCTACATCCTGCATGTGAATCCGGGCGGCGCCACCGATGTCATGGCGCGCAGGCTCGCCGATGGCCTGCAGGAACGGCTCAAAGTCAATGTGGTGGTCGAAAACCACGGCGGCGGCAGCGGCGCCCGGCAGATGGCGCAGTTCCAGCTGGTCAGCGACCTTGATCACACCATCGGTTCGGTGACGGCCTCGCATCTGGGCATGTTCGAGCAGACCGGCGAGTTCGGTGTCGATTCCATCGAATGGGCCTGCGGGCTGGTGCTGGACCCCTATCTTCTGGCGGTGCGCGCCGACAGCGAAATCCAGTCGCTGGAGGATCTTGTCGAACGTGCCAAGGCCGCACCGCGGTCGCTGTCCATCGCCGGGTTTGGCGAGGGCTCGGGCGGCCAGATCGCCTGGGTGATGTTCGAGGAGGCAGCCGGCCTGACCGACGAGATCAACTGGGTGCCCTACAACAGCGTCGGCGACGGTGTGGTGGCAGCGCTGGGCGGGCACAACGACGTGGTGATCGCCTATATCGGGCTGGTGCGCCAGCATGTCGAGGCCGGCACCATGCGGGTGCTTGGCATCCAGTCCGACACCAGGTCGGATGCCTTCCCCGACGTGCCGACCTATGCCGAAGCAGGCTTCGACGTCGACAACACGTGGCAGCAGTTCCGTGGCGTGATCATGCCCAAGGGCGCTTCCCGGGCCGCGCAGGATGCGCTGTGCGGGCATGTCGAGGCGGTGCTGAACACCGACGAGATGCGCCAGTACATCGCGGAATCGGAGCTGGTGATGGGCTACATGGGCCCGGATGAATTCCGTGCCTTCGCCGAGGCCCAGAGTGTGGCAATCCAGCACTGGACCCAGATTCTGGAAAGCCGGAACTGACGCACCGGCCATGGCTGGTTCCGAACGCAGGGACGATCAGGCACCGGCGCCGAAAGGCGCCGGCAGCCGCGAACTGGTGGTCCGCGCCTGGATCATGGACGTGCTGGTCTGCGCCGCACTGGCCGGGGTCGGGCTGTGGTTCGTGCTCAAGGCACTGCCGATGCCGCCCGGACGCACCATGATCGGGGTCGGCACCTTCCCCAAATATATCGGCGGCCTGTTAGTCGTGCTGTGCATCGCGCAGGCGGCGGGGTCGTTTCTGGGCCGGGAAAAAGGCGGCAATGTCGTTGCCGGACGGCCGCTGATGGTTGGAATCGCGATGGCGCTGGTGCTGCTTTTCCCCACCGCAATGGACCGGTTCGGGTATTATCTGTCGGCGGCCATCTGGGTTCCGGCCTTTGCGTGGGTTGCCGGCATGCGCGAGATCGGCACCTTTGCGGTCATCACCGCCGCCGTGCTCGGGCTGGCGTATTTCGTGTTCGAGAACCTGCTCGGCACGCCGCTGAGCTGAGGGCCGCACATGCTCGACAACTTCGCCCTTGCCTTCGATCTCGTCTTTACCCTGCGCGTATTGATGGCGCTGGCCGCCGGTATCTTCATCGGCTACTGCGTCGGAGCGATGCCGGGGCTGACGTCATCCATCGGCATGGCGCTGCTGATCCCGTTCACCTTCAACCTCGACGCGATCTCGGCAATCGTGATGCTGGTGGCGATCTACATGGCTGCCGATTACGCCGCCGGGATCCCCGCTATCCTGGTCAACGCACCGGGCCAGCCGGCAGCCGCGGTCACGGCCTTTGATGGCTATCCGATGGTGCAGAACGGCGAGGCCGGCAAGGCACTGAACCTGTCGATCCTGTCGTCGGCCTCGGGCGCGGCGATTTCCATCGTCCTGCTGATCCTGACGGCCCAGATCATGGCGGCGGCGGCGCTGAGCTTCGGTCCTGCCGAGTATTTCGCACTTGCCGTGGTCGGGCTG
>SKWP01000147.1 GCA_007128865.1 Paracoccaceae bacterium | reverse complement strand
CAGATCCTCGCCGAAGGCGGCGAGATCAACTATATCGGCGCAACCAGTGTCCGGCTGTTCGAAAACGGCGACTCTGCCGGTACCTTCCGCGAATACACCTTTGTGGATGGCGCCATCACCACCGTTACCTTCCACTGACAGGCGGCCGCACGGCCGCATCCTGCGGCCCGGGGCAACACCCCCGGGCCGTTTTCCCGAACCGTCCCCGGTGCAACGAGGGCCGGAACAACAGGGAGAGCGACATGATCCGCGTCGAGGATCTGCACAAACACTTCGGCGGCTTTCACGCCGTGGACGGCGCCAGCCTTGAAATCGCGCGCGGCTCGATCACCGGGTTGATCGGGCCGAACGGCGCCGGCAAGACAACGCTGTTCAACGTCATTGCCGGCGTGCTGCCGCCGACCTCGGGCAAGGTCTGGATGGATGGCGAGGACATCACCGGGCTGGCCCCGCACGAATTGTTCCACAAGGGTCTGTTGCGCACCTTCCAGATCGCGCATGAATTCCATTCCATGACGGTGCGCGAAAACCTGATGATGGTGCCGCCGCGGCAGTCGGGCGAAGACCTGTGGTCGGCCTGGTTCCGCCGCGGTCTGGTCAGGCAGGAGGAAGCGGCGATCCGCCGCCGCGCCGACGAGGTGCTGGAATTCCTGACCATCGACCACATCGCCGGGGAACGGGCGGGCCAGATTTCGGGCGGACAGAAAAAGCTGCTGGAACTTGGCCGCACCATGATGACCGACGCCCGCGTGGTGTTTCTGGACGAGGTCGGCGCCGGCGTGAACCGGACGCTTCTGAACACCATCGCCGATGCCATCGTGCGCCTGAACAAGGAACGCGGCTATACCTTCGTGGTCATCGAACATGACATGGATTTCATCGGCCGCATCTGCGACCCGGTGATCTGCATGGCCGAAGGCAAGGTGCTGGCCGAGGGAACGCTCGACGAGATCAAGGCCAACGAGGCGGTGATCGAGGCCTATCTGGGCACCGGCATGAAGAACAAGCTGATGGCGGAGACCGGCGCATGACCGCCCACGCCGACAGCCACGTCCGCCCCCCCGACGCAACCGGCCCCGAACCGGTGCTGATCGGCGAGAACATGACCGGCGGCTATGGCGGCGCCGATATCCTGCACGCCTGCACCATTGCCGTGGAAAAGGGCCAGATCGCGGTCATCGTCGGGCCCAACGGGGCCGGCAAGTCGACCGCAATGAAGGCCGTCTTCGGCATGCTGAAGCTGCGCGAGGGCCATGTGCGGCTGAACGGGCGCGACATCACGGCGCTCAGCCCGCAGGCAAGGGTTGCACAGGGCATGGCCTTCGTGCCGCAGACCGCCAACATCTTTCCCTCCATGAGCGTCGAGGAAAACCTCGAAATGGGCGCCTTCCTGCGCACCGACGATTTTTCCGAGACTATGGAACAGGTGTTCGATCTGTTTCCCATCCTGCGCGAAAAGCGCCGCCAGGCGGCAGGCGAGCTTTCGGGCGGGCAGCGCCAGCAGGTGGCGGTGGGCCGGGCGCTGATGACCCGCCCCGATATCCTGATGCTCGACGAACCGACCGCCGGCGTTTCGCCCATCGTGATGGACGAGCTTTTTGACCGGATCGTCGAGGTGGCGCGCACCGGCATCTCGATCCTGATGGTGGAACAGAACGCCCGGCAGGCGCTGGCCATTGCCGACATGGGTTATGTGCTGGTCCAGGGCCGCAACCGCTATACCGACACCGGGCAGGCCCTGCTGGCCGACCCGGATGTGCGGCGCAGTTTCCTGGGGGGATGAGATGACGCGTCTTGGCCCGCTTGCCGCCTGCATGGGCGTGGCTGCCCTGCCCGCCGTGGCCCAGCAGAGCTATGAGTGCCGGCTGACGGCGCTGGCCGGCCCGGCCGGCACAGATGCGGTCGATCTGACGGTGCCGATGGAGATATCGCCGATGGGGGCCGTGCGCTTCGGAACGCCGGACGACCTCTATATCCTGCGCGAGGTGCGCGAGGGGCCCGAGTGGCCGCGAATCTTCGTCGGCGAGGATGACTATGGAACCGCGGTGCTGGCGCTGCGCAGGGACGGCATCATCAGCATGGTCATGCTGGCCGAACATACCGCCGCGCCCTGGCATGTCGGTTCCGGCCAGTGCGAGGTAAACCGCTGATGGACCCGCTCAACGCCCTTGTCCTGCTAGCCAATTTCGTGATCATCCCGGCGCTGGCTTATGGCAGCCAGCTGGCGCTCGGGGCACTGGGGATCACGCTGATCTACGGCATCCTGCGGTTTTCGCATTTCGCCCATGGCGACATCATGGCCTTCGGCACCGCCATGGTGATCATCACCACATGGGTGCTGCAGGGGGCCGGGATTTCGGCCGGTGTCCTGCCGACCGCGCTTCTGGCGCTGCCGGTCGGCATTGCCGCCACCATCGCCTATGCGCTGGCGGCCGACCGCACCGTCTATCGCTTTTACCGAAAGGTGCGCGCCAAGCCGATGATCTTTGTCATGGCATCGCTGGGGGTGATGTTCGTGACCAACGGAATCACCCGCCTGATCATCGGTCCGGGCGAACGGCGTTTCGACGATGGCGTGCGGTTCGTCTTTACCGTGCGGGATTTCCGCGAATGGTCCGGGCTGGCCGAGGGGCTGGCGCTGCGCTCGGCGCAGGCCATCACCATCGTGGCCGCGCTGATCGCCATGGCGCTGCTGTTCTGGTTCCTGGCCCGCACACGGGCCGGAAAGTCGATGCGCGCCTATTCCGACAACGAGGATCTGGCGCTGTTGTCAGGCATCAACCCGGAACGGGTGGTGATCATCACCTGGGCCATCGCCGCGACGCTGATGGTGCTGGCCGGCACGCTTTACGGCCTCGACAAGAGCTTCCGGCCCTTCACCTATTTCCAGCTTCTGCTGCCGTTCTTTGCCGCCGCGATCCTGGGCGGGCTCGGCAACCCGCTGGGCGCGGTGGTGGGCGGCTATGTGGTGGCGTTTTCCGAGATGGGCATCACCTATGCCTGGCGCCGCTTCTTCGTGCATCTGCTGCCCGAAGGGTGGGAGCCGGCGGGCCTGATGCAGCTGCTGCCGGTCGATTACAAATTCGCGGTGACCTTTGGCATCCTCGTTCTGGTGCTGATCTTCAGGCCCACCGGCATCTTCCGGGGGCGGTCGCTATGAACCCGCTGCTGCGCAACCTGATCCTGTTCTCGGCCATGGCCGCAGCCCTTGTGCTGACCGGTTCCATGCAAAGCTGGGCGCTGGCGCTGACCATCCTGAACATGAGCCTGATCTCGGCGATCATGGCGCTCGGGGTGAACATGCAATGGGGCTACGCGGGGCTGTTCAACGTCGGTATCGCCGGCTTTACCGCACTGGGCGGGCTGGCGGCGGTGCTGATCGCCATGCCGCCGGTGGGCGATGCCTGGGCGGCCGGAATGGCAGGCTCGGACCAGCCATGGCGCAGCGGCATCGCCGGGATCCTGCTGGGCCTTTCGCTGGGCGGGCTGACATTGTTTCTGGCGGTGTCCATCTACCGCCGCATGGCGCCGGGCCGGCTGCGGGTACTGACGCTGCTGGGCATTCTCGTCGCCGGCTATCTGGCCGCCGGGTATTTCTTTGGACCGGCCCGTACCGCGATCATGCGCGTCAACCCCGCCAGCGAAGGCTATCTGGGCGGGCTTGGCCTGCCGGTGGTGCTGTCCTGGCCGGTGGGCGCGGCCATGGCCGGCGGGCTGGCCTGGCTGGTCGGCAAGGTGGCGCTGGGCCTGCGGTCGGATTATCTGGCCATCGCAACGCTGGGCATCGGCGAGATCGTGGTCGCGGTGCTGAAGTTCGAAGGCTGGCTCAGCCGCGGGGTCAACAACGTCGTCGGCATTCCCCGCGCGGTGCCGCGACCGGTGGAACTGCAGCGCCTGGACTGGGTGCAGCAGCTTTCCGAAAGGCTCGGGCTCGGGCTGGCCGAAACCGCGCGGATCGTCGAATTGCTGGGCTACGCGGCGCTGTTCATTGCGGTGCTGGCGATCCTGATCTGGCTTTCGGAAAAGGCGCTGAACTCGCCCTGGGGGCGGATGATGCGCGCCATCCGCGACAATGAAACCGCCGCCCGCGCCATGGGCAAGGATGTGACCCGCCGGCATCTGACGATCTTCGTGCTGGGTTCAGGCGTCTGCGGCCTTGCCGGGGCGATGATGGTTACCCTCGACGGCCAGCTGACACCGGGCAGCTACGAGCCGCTGCGCTTTACCTTCCTGATCTGGGTGATGGTGATCGTCGGCGGATCGGGCAACAACTGGGGCGCGGTGCTGGGCGGTTTCGTGATCTGGTTTCTGTGGGTGCAGGCCGAGCCGATGGGCCGCTGGATGATGGATACCATCACCTCCGGTCTGGCCAGCGACCATCCGCTGCGGGTGCATCTGATGGCCCAGGCGGCCCATACGAGGCTGATCATGATGGGTGCGGCGCTGCTTCTGATGCTGCGGTTCGCGCCCCGCGGGCTGATCCCGGAACGCTGATCGCCGCGGCGCCCT
>SKWP01000257.1 GCA_007128865.1 Paracoccaceae bacterium | reverse complement strand
CGCGCGGCGCGATGCGGCTTTCGGCGCTGATGGGCCAGCCGGTGGTCTATGTGATGACCCACGACAGCATCGGCCTGGGCGAGGACGGGCCGACACACCAGCCGGTCGAACATCTGGCGATGCTGCGGGCGACCCCGAACACGCTGGTGTTCCGCCCCGCCGACACCGTCGAGACCGCCGAGGCATGGGAACTGGCGCTGACCCGGACCGACGCGCCTTCGGTGCTGGCGCTGAGCCGCCAGAACCTGCCCACCGTGCGCACCGCGCACAAGGCGCAGAACCTGTCTGCCCGCGGCGCCTATGTGCTGGCCGAGGCAGAGGGGCGCCGCCGCGCGATCCTGATGGCGACCGGATCGGAGGTGGAAATTGCGCTGGCCGCCCGGGCGATGCTGCAGGCCGAGGGGATCGGAACCCGCGTGGTGTCGATGCCCTGCTGGGAGCTTTTCGCCGAACAGGACGAAAGCTATCGCCGCCGTGTCCTGCCGGCGGGACCGGTGCGGGTGGGGGTTGAAGCCGGCGTGCGCCTGGGCTGGGACCGATGGCTGTGCGGCGAGCGCGGGCGCGAAGCCAGGGCCGGTTTCGTGGGCATGGATGGCTTCGGCGCCTCGGCGCCCGCACCGCGGCTCTATGCCGAATTCGGCATCACCGCCGAAGCGGTCGCGGGGCAGGTGCGTGCCCTGCTGGGCTGACCGCCGCCCGCCCGGCTGCGGTTTTCCGGATGAGTTCTGAACTGGTCGCGCTGCCTGGTTCGCCGGGCGGTGCCATGATCGCGGAGCGGGCCCCGACATGCTGGAACTGGCTGCCGACAACCTGACATCGCCGATGATCCTGTGCTTCGTGCTCGGCGTTGCCGCGGCGCTGGCACGATCGGACCTGTCCTTTCCCGAGGCGGTGGCCAAGGGGATGTCGATCTATCTGCTGTTCGCCATCGGCTTCAAGGGCGGGGTCAGCCTGAACGAGGCCGGCATCGATGCCCGGCTGGTCGGGGCCATCCTGGCCGGAGTGGCGCTTTCGGCGGTGTTTCCGCTGGTCGGCTTCCGGCTTCTGGCCCTGCTGACATCCCTCGGCCCGACCGACCGCGCGGCGATTGCGGCGCATTACGGATCGATCAGCATCGTCACCTTCGTCACCGCCGTTTCGGTGCTCGACGCCGGCGGCATCGCCCACGAGGGCTACATGGTTGCCGTCGCCGCGGCGATGGAGGCGCCGGCGATCCTGACGGCACTGTGGCTGGTCGCCCGCGGCGGCGGCACCACCCAGACCGGCGGCAGCAGCGGCCACCACCTGCGCGAGATCCTGCTGAACGGCTCGATCGTGCTGCTGCTCGGGGCCTTTGCGATCGGCTGGATCACCGGCCCCGATGGCCAGCGCGAGATCGACGCCATGATCACTGCGCCGTTCAAGGGGGTCTTGTGCCTGTTCCTGCTGGATATGGGGCTGGTGGCCGGGCGCGGGCTGCGCAATGCGCGCGGCATCATCGGGCCCGGCCTTCTGGCCTTCGGGGTTCTGATGCCGCTGCTCGGGGCGGCCATCGGCATCGCGGCCGGGGCGATGCTGGGGCTTTCGCCGGGCGGGGTGGCGCTGTTTGCGGTGCTGTCGGCCTCGGCTTCGTATATCGCCGTTCCGGCGGCGATGCGCGTTGCGCTGCCCGAGGCCAATCCTTCGCTGTACCTGACCCTGTCGCTCGGGATAACCTTTCCGTTCAATCTGGTGGTCGGGATCCCGCTCTATCTCTGGGCGGCGACGGCGTTTGCGGGGGGATGAGCGATGCAGATGCATGATGCGCACAGGGTCGAGATCATCATCGAGGCGGTGATGGAACGGCGGCTGTGCGAAAGGCTGATCGAGGCCGGGGTAACCGGCTTTACCGTGCTGCCGGTGCATGCCGGTTCCGGCCGGTCCGGGCACTGGGAACGCGAAGGGCAGGTCAGCAAGGCCGGCGGCATGGTTGCGGTGATCTGCCTGCTGCGCCCGGACCGGGTCGATTCGCTGCTGGAGGCGGTGTTTCCGCTGCTTGAACGACACATCGGTGTTGTCAGCGTTTGCGAAGCAAAGGTGATCCGGTCCGAGCGGTTCTGATCAACCCTGGCGGTCGGGTGCGAACAGTGTTGGCGCTAACGCCCGGAGTTTTGCGCTAACATGCTGGCGCTGAATTGGTTTTCGGCTTTCGCCGGCAGCATGTACCGTCGTATACATCGTGGCAGACCAACAGCAATGGCCCGAGTTCCATGACCATTACCATCGGCATCAACGGGTTCGGCCGCATTGGCCGCTGCACCCTGGCGCATATCGCCGAAAGCGCCCGCAACGACGTGGAGGTGGTAAAGATCAACGCCACCGGCCCGATCGAGACCAATGCGCATCTGCTGAAATACGACAGCGTCCACGGCCGCTTTGGCGGTACGGTGCGGGTTCTGGGCGACCGGCTCGACCTGGGGCGCGGGCCGATCAAGGTGTTTTCCACCTACGACCCGAACGAACTGGACTGGGAAGGCGTCGATGTGGTGCTGGAATGCACCGGCAAGTTCAATGCCCGCGACAAGGCGGCGGTGCATCTGGGTCGCGGCGCGCGTCGGGTGCTGGTTTCGGCGCCGGCCAGGGGCGCGGATGCAACCATCGTCTATGGCGTCAACCATCGCAGCCTGCGGCCCGAGCATGAGGTCGTTTCCAACGGTTCCTGCACCACCAACTGCCTCGCGCCGCTGGCCAAGGTGCTGCACGAGGGGCTGGGGATCGAGCGCGGGATCATGACCACGATCCACAGCTACACCGGCGATCAGCCGACGCTGGACCGCCGTCACAAGGATCTGTATCGCGCCCGCGCCGCGGCCATGGCGATGATCCCGACAACCACCGGCGCGGCCAAGGCCATCGGCGAGGTTCTGCCCGAGCTGGCCGGCAGGCTGGACGGCACCGCGATGCGCGTTCCGACCCCCAATGTCAGCGCCGTCGACCTGACCTTCGAGGCCGGGCGGGAAACCTCGGTCGAGGAGGTCAACGCGCTGGTGCAGGCCGCGGCGCAGGGCCACATGGGGTCGGTCCTGGCCTATGACCCGGAACCGAAGGTTTCCGTGGATTTCAACCATACGCCCCATTCCTGCATCTTCGCGCCCGACCAGACCAAGGTTGTCGGCGGCCGCACGGTGCGGGTGCTGGCGTGGTATGACAACGAATGGGGCTTTTCCTGCCGCATGGCCGATGTGGCCGCGGCGATGGGCCGGCTGCTGCACTGATGGCCCGTCGCGGGTATCCGCGCCGGTGACCGACCGGATCGCCATCGGACTTGCAATTGTGATCGGCGGCCTGCTGGCCGCCGATTTCCTGTTTGCGGACGGGGCAGGGGCGTTTTTCCTTGCCCGCCGCTTCATGGATCTGCTGGAGTATCTCGCATTCTGGCGCTGAGCCTTTCGGGCGGCGGTTGACCGCGCCGGACTGTAGGTGTTAGCGCTAGCGGCAACCGGCGCCGTCCGGCGGCGCCCTGCCTGCGGAGGGTTTCGGCATGACCGTGAAGATCGCCATCAACGGATTCGGACGCATCGGGCGCAATATCCTGCGCGCGGTGGTGGAACTGGGTCGCAGCGATATCGAGGTCGTTGCGATCAACGATCTCGGCCCGGTGGAAAGCAATGCGCATCTGCTGCGCTTCGATTCGGTGCATGGCCGCTTTCCCGGCACTGTGCGCGTGTCGGGCAACAGCATCGATGTCGGGACCGGCCCTGTCGCGGTGACGGCCGAACGCGACCCGGCGCAGCTGCGCTGGGCCGGTGTGGATGTGGTGATGGAATGCACCGGCATCTTCAAGGATCGCGACAAGGCGGCGGTGTATCTGGAAAACGGCGCCGCGCGGGTGCTGGTTTCGGCGCCGTCCAGGGGGGCCGACCGGACGGTGGTGTACGGGGTCAACCACGATACGCTGCAACCCGGCGACCGTATCGTGTCGAACGCCTCATGCACCACCAACTGTCTTGCTCCGGTGGCCATGGTGCTGCATCAGGCGGCCGGCATCCGGCGCGGCTTCATGACCACGATCCACGCCTATACCGGCGACCAGCCGACGCTCGATACCCTGCACAAGGATCTGTACCGCGCCCGCGCCGCAGCGATGAACATGGTGCCCACCACAACCGGAGCGGCGCGGGCGGTGGGGCTGGTTCTGCCCGAGCTCGAGGGGCGGCTCGACGGCGTGGCGATCCGGGTTCCGACGCCGAATGTCAGCGCCGTCGACCTGACCTTCGAGGCCCTGCGCGACACCTCCGTTGGCGCGATAAACGCCGCCATGGCAGAAGCCGCCGCCGGGCCGCTGAAAGGTATCCTTGCGGTTACCGAGCAGCCCAATGTCAGCATGGATTTCAACCACGATCCGCATTCGGCGGTGTTTCACCCCGATCAGACCCGGGTGCTGGAAGACCGGCTGGTGCGGGTTCTGGCCTGGTATGACAACGAATGGGCCTATTGCGTGCGCATGCTCGATACCGCGGCGCATATGGCCCGGCTGGACTGATTGCCGAAGG
>SKWP01000186.1 GCA_007128865.1 Paracoccaceae bacterium | reverse complement strand
GATGAGCCGCGTCGAGGCCCGGTTTCCGGCCGGCTTTGACCGGTACAGCATCAACGAGATCAACTTCTCGCAGTTTCCGATCATCATCGTCTCGCTTTCAGGCGATGTGCCGGAACGTGCGTTGCTGCGGGTGGCGCGCGAGATGAAGGATCGCATCGAGGCGCTGGAGCCGGTGCTCGAAGCAACCATGGCCGGCGACCGGGATGAAATGGTCGAGGTGGTCATCGATCCGCTGCGACTGGAAGCCTACAACGTCACCGCAGGCGAACTGATTGCGGTGGTCACGCAGAACAACCAGCTTGTCGCCGCCGGAGAGATCGAGACCGAGACCAGCGCCTTTTCGGTCAAGGTGCCATCATCCTTCTCATCCACCCGCGACATCTATGGCCTGCCGGTCAAGGTGAACGGCGACAGCGTCGTGACGCTGGGCGATCTGGCCGAAATCAGGCTGACCTTCGAGGACCGCCGCGGAACCGCGCGCTTCATGGGCGAACGCACGGTGGCGTTGCAGGTGGTCATGCGCAAGGGCTTCAACCAGATCGACACCGCCGCAATGGTCCGGGCCGCCGCGGCAGAGGTTCAGGCCGGCTGGCCGCAGGAGCTGCGCGACACGGTGCGGGTGGCAACCTCGCTCGATCAGTCGGTGCAGGTCGAAGGCATGGTGCGCCAGCTCGAAGGATCGGTGTTGACGGCGATATCGCTGGTGATGATTGTGGTGCTTGCGGCGCTGGGCACGCGATCGGCGCTCATGGTTGGCTTTGCGATTCCCACGTCCTTCTTCCTGTGCTTCCTGCTGTTCGGGCTGCTGGACGTTGCGGTGAGCAATATCGTCATGTTCGGCCTTATCCTTGCCGTGGGCATCCTTGTGGACAGTGCCGTCGTGGTCACCGAATACGGCGACAAGCGGATTTCCGAAGGCGTCGGCCCCATGCAGGCCTATGTGATGGCGGCCAAGCGGATGTTCTGGCCGATCATCGCGTCAACGGCGACCACGCTTTGCGCCTTCCTGCCGCTGCTGCTGTGGCCGGGGGTGGCGGGCGAGTTCATGAAGATGCTGCCCCTGACCCTGATCTTCGTGCTCTGCGCCTCGCTGGTGGTGGCGCTGATCTACCTGCCGATCATCGGTGGCGTCTCGGGCCGGGTATCGCGCCAGGTCGACCGGGCTTCGGATGCGCTGCGCGCGGGCCTGCCGTGGGTGCTGCGCGCCGCGCTGGTGCCGCTGGCGCTGTACGGCATGTTCCTTGGCGGGATGCAGATGGTGAACCCCGGCTATCTGCTGCCGGGCGATACGGCGCCGGGCGGGCCGCTTGCGGTCCTGCCGGGGGTGGTGCTGTTCATGCTGGCTGCGCTTGGCGCATCGGTCGTCATGGGCGCTGCGCGGCCTGAATGGCGGGCGCGCCGGGTGCGGCCGGGGCGGCGGCGAACCGCCTTCGGCCAGGTCATCCGGCTGATCGTGGGCAACCCGGTCATGCCCGTGGTCACGATTGTCGGGGTTGTCGGGCTTGTGGTCGCGATATTCGCCTTTTACGGGCAGAACAACCGCGGCGTCGAGTTCTTTGTCGAAACCGAACCCGAACGTGGCATCGTTTTCGTTCTTGCACGCGGCAATCTTTCGCTTGCCGAAAAGGATGTTCTGGTGCGCCAGGCCGAACTGGCGGTGTTGGGAACCGAAGGTGTGGATGCGGTGTTTTCCTTTGCCGGCGCGGGCGGGCTGAACCAGAACACGGCCGGGGCACGGTCGCCGCGCGATACCATCGGCAGGGTCCAGTTCGAGCTTCTGCCATGGGAAGATCGCGCCGGCCGGCCCGACCTGCGCGGCAGCGCCGTGCTGGAGCGGATGCAGGCAGCGCTTGACGACATTCCGGGTATCCGCAACGACATTCTGGTGCAGACCGGCGGCCCGGCCGATGCCAAGCCGCTGCATCTGCGGCTGAAGGGCGATGATTTTGCCGCCCTGCACACCGCGGTCGAGGTGGTGCGCGCCAGGATGGAAGCCTCCGAGGCCATCACCGATATCGAGGATACGCGCCCGCTGCCGGGGATCGACTGGCAGATCAACGTCGATGTGGAACGCGCGGGGCGTTTCGGGGCCGATGTCGCCACCGTCGGCGGCATGGTCCAGCTGGTCACCCGCGGCATCCTGCTGGACACGATGCGGGTGGAAGGCTCGGATGAGGAGCTGGAAATCCGGGTGCGCCTGCCGGCTTCGGACAGGGTGCTTTCGACACTCGATTCCCTGCGTGTGCAGACCCGGCAGGGCCTTGTGCCGCTGTCCAATTTCGTCACCCGCGAACCGGTGCCGAGCCTTGCGCAGATCGACCGGGTTGACCAGACGCGCTATTTCGACGTGCGTGCCGACATACGGCCGGGCCTTGTCAACGAGGCCGGGCGCCCGATCAATGCCAATGAACGCATCGACATGCTGTCGGACTGGCTGCGCAGCGAGATGCCGCTGCCGGCGGGCGTCACCTGGGAATGGACGGGCGACCAGCAGGAACAGGCCGAAAGCACCCAGTTCCTGACCGTGGCGTTTTCGGGGGCGCTGGCGTTGATGTTCATCATTCTGCTGGCCCAGTTCAACAGCTTCTACAACGCCGCGCTGGTTCTGGTGGCGGTGGTGTTTTCGACCGCCGGGGTGCTGATCGGCATGCTGGTGATGGACCAGACCTTTTCGGTCATCATGACCGGGACCGGGATCATGGCGCTGGCCGGGATCGTTGTGAACAACAACATCGTTCTGATCGATACCTATCAGCAGTATTCAAGAACGGTCCCGGCGATCGAGGCCATCATCCGTACCGCCGAATCGCGCATCCGCCCGGTGCTGCTGACCACGATCACAACCATGGCCGGGCTGACGCCGATGATGCTGGGCATCAGTCTCGACTTCTTCGGCGGCGGCTACAGCATCGACAACCCCACCGCCATGTGGTGGAAGCAGCTGGCCACGGCGGTTGTCTTCGGACTGGGTATCGCAACGCTGTTGACGCTGCTGTTTACCCCGGCGCTTCTGGCGCTGCGGGTGTGGATTTCGGTTGGTGCATACCGTTCGGTGCGGGTACTGGCCGCGGTGGCAATGGGCCGCAACAGCGCCGCAGCGCGCGACAGGATGCTTGAAAAGGCCGCCAGCCGGCATCGGCTGACCGAAATCATCTGGGAAGAACCGCCACACGACCCGCTGCCCGATATGCCCGAACCGGCCCCGGTCGCCGCCGAGCCCGGAATCATGCCGGATGGCACGCTCGTACCGCTGCGGGCTGCGGAATGAGGCAGCTGTTCGCGGGCTTCGTTTCGACGCACCGGGTCTGATGCATGCGCCCCTCGACCGTCGGGCAAATCTGCTTAGATGGGGGTCGAAAGCGGCCCGTCCTGCGGGTCTGGATGAGGATGGCGTGACCGCCCTGTCGTCGGGCCGCGCCGGACAAGCCGATGCCCGGCCAGGAGACGACAATGCCGCGCCCCTTGCCCGTTCTTCAGCAGTCGCCCACCGAACCGGGCTTTGTTCAGGATCCTTACGGGTTCTACGAACGCGCCCGCACCCGCGGCCGGCTGTTCTGGTGGCAGGAATACGGCATGCCCTGCGCGCTGTCGCACGCGGCCGTCAGCCAGATCCTGCGCGACCGCCGCTTTGGTCGCGAGCCGCCCGCCGGTGCGCGACCCGAACCGCCCGACCACCTCAAGCCCTTTTTTGCGGTGGAAGATCATTCGATGCTGGAACTGGAAGGCCCGCGCCACGGCCGGTTGCGGGGGCTGGTGCTGCGGGCCTTTACCTCGGCGCGGATCGCGGCAATGGCCGGGGAGATCGAGACGCTCTGCCACGATCTTCTCGATGCCGTTCCCGAAGGTGACGTCATCGACCTGCTGGAGCATTACGCCCGGCCGTTGCCGATGATCGTCGTCTCCCGGCTGCTGGGCGTGCCCGAGGCCATGGCGCCCCGGCTTCTGGTCTGGTCGTCGGCGATGGTGGCCATGTATCAGGCGCGGCGCGACCGCCCTCTGGAACAGGCTGCCGCCCGTGCGGCCGCCGAGTTTTCGGGCCTCCTGCGCGATCTTGCCGAAGAACGCCGCCGTCGTCCGCTCGATGACCTGATCTCGGCGCTTGTCGCGGCAGAATCCGAAGGCGGCCGCCTTTCGCCCGAGGAGCTGGTCGCAACCTGCATCCTGCTGCTCAACGCCGCACACGAGGCAACGGTTCACACGCTCGGCAACGGGGTTCACCTGCTGCTGCGGCATGCGACGCCGCCCGAATTCCTTGCCCCGGATCGGATCGAGGCGACGGTTGAGGAGATTCTGCGCTTCGACCCGCCAATGCATCTGTTCGCCCGCCATGTCTATGAGGAAGCCGAGGTCATGGGCTTCCGCTTTCAGCCGGGCGCGCGGGTGGCCTGCCTGCTGGCCGCTGCCAACCGCGATCCTGCCGCCTGGGACGATCCCGGTGTTTTCGATCCGTCGCGTCTGCCGCGCACCCATCATGCCTTTGGTGCGGGGGCGCATTTCTGCCTGGGTGCTCCGCTGGCGCGGCTGGAACTGCGCATCGCCCTTCGGGTGCTGTTTTCGCGCTGGCCCGAAATGCAACTGCATGGCCGGCCACGGTATGCCGATCTCTATCATTTTCACGGTCTTTCGGCGCTGCCGGTGCGCCCCGGCCGCCGCCGCCCGCGCGGATGATGGCCGGCATGAACGCGCCGCACAGACGGTGAGGCCGAATCCGCATGCGGCACCCGGTTTCGCGTGATTTCAGACGTCCCCCGCGGCGCAGGCTCAACGCTGCGACCGGGCAGCGGCGCCATCGCTGCGTTGCAGGCGGTTTTCGCGGCCAAGGGCTTCGCGGGCGATATCGAACAGGTTCGGCAGGCTGCGGCGGCGCACAAACAGCGTGCCCTGCCCGAACACCCAGATTTCGGCCACCGCCGCCGTCGGGGCCATGGCCGACGACTGATCGAACATGAAATTGCCCAGCGAATGCAGCAGGATCGTGTCGCCACCGCCCAGCGATACCGGCTGCGGGCTGGCGACATGGGGGTGCGCCCCGACGATCGCGGCAACGCCGCGGGCGCGCATTGCCTCGGCCAGCGCCTTTTCGCGCGGGCCGGGGTTGGGGTCGTATTCACGGCCCCAGTGGGGAAAGGCCAGAACCGGCCGCGATGCATCGTCCACAACTGTCCGGTCCAGCAGCGCCGGCCCGATCAGCGCCGAACCCGGCTGTTCGGTTGCGCTGATGTCGGTCATTGCCACCACCGTGAGCCCGTCCAGTTCCAGCCGGTCGCCCTGACCCGCGTGGGGTATGCCGGCCGCATCGAGCGCCGCGACGGTTTCAGCATAGCCTGTCGGCCCCACATCCATGGCATGATTGTTGGCAAGGCTGACACCGGCGACATTGAGCCGCTCGAACCAGTCCAGCGCCAGCCCGGCGGGCATCGCCAGAACCAGTTCGCCGGGGTCGCGCGGTGTTTCGGGCAAAAGCACGCCTTCGAGGTTCAGGATCAGCGGCCGCCCCTGTGTCACCGACAGCGCCGCCCGGGCGACCGCATCGGCGGCAAGGTCATCGACCAGCAGCCGCGTGAATCCGCGCCCGACAAAGAAATCCCCGCCGAACACATGGACCCGGGCCTGCGGGTCAAGCGGCGGGCCGGACGGTGTCTCGGGGTCGGTGAAATGGGCGACCACATAGCTTGTGGTTTCGGCGATCTCGGTTTCCGGATGGTATTCCTGCATGTTTTCGCTGGCCACCACCACCGGCGCGGCGCCATGGACCCGCTGCTGAAGCACCGAATGCAGCCACAGCGAGCCGAGCGAATCGACATGGTCGGGTTGGATCAGCCGGGTCATGCCCAGGTGATCGCCGGCGGCCATCAGGTTCAGAACCTGCTGGTCGCGCAGGCGGGCCTCGTGGTGGGGCAGGTAGTGCGAAAAATCGGTGGACTGCACGATCAGCGTTTCGGGCCCCAGAAGCGGCGCGAGATGGCGCGCCATCGCCTCCCATTCGCCGGGGTGGGACCGCACGGCAACCGCCAGCGGAACGACGGGGATATCGGGCATCAGCGCGGCGATGAACGGCAGCAGCGCGCGGATGCCGTGGTCATGATCGAACAGGCAGGATGGCTCGATCAGCGCATCGCCGGCTGCGGCCAGAGCCGCGGCAAATTCCGGATCGCCCGGCACCGGGCCGAGCACCGTCTCGAACCCCTGCGGCGAGGTGGCAAAGGGGCGTTCCAGCCGGAAGAAGTGATCGGGAAACATCAGCAGGACGCGGCTGTGGCCCTGGCCCGCTGCCTGCCGCAGCCCGCCGGCGATCAGATGCGCGGCCTCCAGGTGGTGCGGCAGGATGGTGCCGCTGGCCGGCGCCGGCCATGGGGCGACATCGGCGGTTTGCGCCAGCGCGCGGGCAAACAGCACATCCTCGTGGTAAAAGGGGCCGAAGCGGGCGCCGGGATCATTGCAGCCGGCCAGTGCGTCCCCGGCCATGGCGGCAATGCCGGCAACAAGCGTCGCCAGCCTGATCATGGCCGGGCGAGGACGAAATCCTCGGTCTGTTCGAAGCTGAAGAAGGGAACCTGACGGTCGGCCGACAACCGGCGCACTTCGGTGCCCACGAAAGCGGCAAGCGCGAACACCGTCACGCCGGCATCGCCCATGCGCGCCCGCCCGCGCAGCCCTTCGAGGATGGCATAGGTAAAGATGCCATGGCCCAGTTCCGGGCGTTCCAGCGCAACGTTGTTGGCGGCGGTGGCCGAAAAGACATGCAGGCGGCTGTCGGCGCTGTCCTTGGCAAGGCGCGGGTTGTGGGCATTGGCGGCGTGGCAGGTATCGAGCACCAGAATCTTGCGGCCCGGCGTGCGTTCCAGTGCGGCCTGTATCATGCGCCAGTCCACCAGGCTGGCCATGCGCCAGCGTTCGGCATCGCGGCGGCTGCCGTCAGTGGGGATAAAGAAATAATCCTCGCCGATGTTGATGCCGTGCCCGGCGATGAAGATGACGGTGGTATCGGCGGGATCTTCCACGTCTTCGAGGAAATCCGACAGCGCCACGGCAATGCTGCGGGCATCGGGTTCGAGAATGGTTTCCAGCTCCAGCACCCCGCCCAGCCGCGCCATCAGGTCGCCATGGGCGTCAAGCGCATCCTCGTTGACCAGCGCAAGCGCCTCCATGCCGTCGAACAGCGGGCGCGAGTGTTCGGCGACGGTGGCCAGAAACCCCAGTGCATCGGCCACGGGAAAGGCAAGGTCGCAGGACCGGCCGGCACAGCCGTCGGGCAGGTGCGGGTAGCTGTTCACCCCGACAACGGCGACCCTGAGCCGCCCGGCGGGCGGCGGTGCGGTGCGGCGGACCAGCGCGCTCGCGCCGCGTTCGGTGACATGGCCGAAATCGTTTTCGGCCACGATCAGGATATCATTCGCCTCGGCAAAGACCGGGATCAGGTACAGTAGCCGGTCATCACCGGGCCGGATCAGCCGTTCGGGGTACACGCGCCGGTCGTTGACCAGCACCGCATAGCCCAGCGTTGCAAGCTCCGCGGTGGTGGCTCCGAATATCTCGGCCACCACGAAACCGTCCGGGGCGGGTACATCTTCGGCCAGCCGCAGGTCGAAATCCGGGGGCGGGCTGGCCAGCAGGTCTGCCAGTTCGCGGTGTTCGCCGCGCAGTTCGCGCACCGCGCGCAGCGGGTCGCGCCACAGGATCGCGTGGCGCACGATCTCGGGCGAATGCAGCTCGCGCTTGAGCTGGTAGGCGCGCACCATCCGCCCCTCGCGGTCGCGGCCCTGGTTGACATGCCAGCCGATCAGCCGGTCGCCCGAGGGCGAGGCGTGATAGTAGCCCTGCGGCGTCCAGACGATCCAGTCCTCGGCGGTGGCAAAGACGCTGGCCACCAGGTCTCCGGTATCGAGGTTCCACAGCCGCAGCGTCTGGTCGGCGCTGCCGGTGACCAGCAGGCCGGCATCCGGGGCGGCGGCCATGGCCAGGATATCGGCGGTGTGCCCCTCGAACACCCGGCTCAGGCGCAGGTCGCCAAGGCCGTAGGAGGCCAGAAATCCGTTGCCGCCGCCCGAGATCAGCCGGTCGGAGCCGGCGATCAGGGTAAAGGCGCTGTGGTAATAGCCCTCGCGCCCGTCGCGGTAGAGTTCGGCAGTGCCGTCCGGGCCGGTGACCGCAAGCAGGCTGCCCTCGAAGAAATCGCCGGCACCGCGACGTGCCTCAAGCGCCCAGTCCCCGGCCTTGTGCACGGCACGCAGAAAGCGCGTGGCCTCCTCCGGTCCGGCCGGCCGGGGCGGTTCCATGAAGACCTGCGGGGCGGGCAGCGGCAGCAGCCGGTTCAGCGGCCCCATGACAGCGGGGCAGAGCGCGGCCTCGGGGCAGGGGTCTTCGCCGCCCCAGGCAACGGCACGGCCGGCAGGGTCGATGGCCACGGCGGTGACGGGGCGCCCGATGCCGGCAAGCCGGCGCTCGGGTTCGTCGGCGCCGGGCCGCCAGAGATGGATTTCCTGCCCGCTTCCGCCGGCGCTGGCCAGAAACCCGCCGTCCGGTGCAGTGGCGGCGGCGCTGACCGGGCCGTCATGGCCCGTATAGCGGGCGATCACTGCCCCGCTGTCGATATCGACAACCATGCTGCGATGGGTAGTGCCGCAATCATGGCCGCAACTGACGGCAAGCCGCGCGTCGTTATCCAGAAACGCCAGACCCGAGGGCCGGTAGGGCAGCGGCCCCAGATCGGCAATCAGCGCGCCATCGGTGGCATCGCGCAGCTGCAGCAGGCCGGTTTCGCCGCCGATGGCAAACCGGGTTCCGTCGGTGCTGACGGCCAGGGCGCGCAGGCCGGCATCGAAAAGCCCCGCGGCATCCGGCGGGGTGAGCCGCGCACCGCTATCGGCATCCCAGAGCCGCAGGCCGTAATCCGAGGTCACGGCGATCAGCCGCGCGCCGCCCAGCGCCCAGGCAACGGCATCCATCGATGCTGCGTCGCCATCCAGAACCGGCAGCGGTTCGGGCGCGGTGAAGGGTGCGCGCCAGCGGTGCACCTCATGGCCCTGCCCGACGGCTGCAAGTTCGTCGCGTTCGGGCGAATAGGCCAGCCCGTAGACCGGCAGGCGCCGGCCCTCGATCCGGTTTGCCATCCGTCCGCTGCGCACATCATGGATGCGGATGTCGCCATAGCCATTGCCGGCCAGAACCGGGGCGAAAAACCCGCCCGAGGCCACCAGTCCGCCATCCTGCGACGGGGCCAGCGCAAAGACCATGCCTTCCTCGGCGTCGCCGATCTGGCCGCGCAGCACCGCCCGGCTGCGGCCGGCCAACCAGTCCCAGACCCGGATCGTGCGGTCGTCCGAAGCGGAAAACAGCGTTGCGCCGTCGTCGCTGAACGCCAGCGCGCGGATGGTCGCGCGGTGCCCGCCGGTGTCCAGCTCCAGCCGGAAGTCCGCCCGCTCGGCCCCCGCCTGGGATGCCAGCCCCAGGATGCATGCCACCAGCACACCGCGCAATCCTGCTGTCATCGTCCCGCCCTGTCCTGCCCGGCTGCCGCGCCGACGCACACAGGATAGGATCATTTCAGCAGCGTGCGAATACGGATTTCGCCGATTTGACCCGGCGCGAGGCCGGCATCCAGCATCTGCACCATGCAGGGCGACAGCGCGCAGTCGGTCCCGGTTGCGGGCAGGTCGAGGCCAAAGCCTGCCGCGCTGTCGTCATAGCCGACCGCCTCGGCTGCAACAAAGACGAATTCCTGCCCTATCTGGTCGGTGATCTGCAGATCCGTTGCTGCGGCGTTGCCGGTGTTTTCGGTCCGGATCACGAATTCCATGCAGGCACCGGGAATGGCCGCCTGCGGCGCCGCGGCGGGTGTGGCCGGAAAGGCCGCACAGCCCTGTCCTGTCTGGTCCAGAACCTGAACCGTCATGGACAGATCGATTTCGGGCAGCGCGGCCGGGTCGGGGCAGGGTGCCCGCGTGCCTGCAAACTCCATGGTGCCGCCGTAGGTGAAGTAGAAGCCAAGGTAGACCTCGCCGGCAAAGCCCGCGTCGGTCGTCAGCGTCAGGGTTTCAGAAGGCGCCCCCGGGCTCAGCGCAAAGGTGCCCAGCGGTGTGCCGGCCCAGGCCCAGGGAAAGGGATCGGTGGACCAGCGCACCTCGCCTCCCGACCACTGCGGCGGGCTTCCGGCCGGGATCGAGAAGGTGAAGTCGAGATCCTGCACCCCTGTCGGAAGCCCTTCGTATTTGATGAAGACCTGCTGCCCGCTGGACGACTGACCGGCGATCCCGGACCAGCCCGCGCCGACAACGGTGGGGTTGGCGAACTGATTCGAAAAGGTGCCGCCGGGGGCATTGGCCGCGGTGAAGATACCGGGACTGCCGCAACTGCCGGTGCCGGGGTCCGGGTCGGGATCGGGGTCAGGGTCCGGGTCCGGGTCAGGCGGCGGCGGGGCCGTGGTGACGCCTGTTATCGTCCAGCCCACCGGCTGGCCGCTGGTGAAGTAGAAGCCGACATGCAGCGGCGTTCCGTCATAGCCCGCATCCAGCGTCAGGCTGTAGGTCCGAGACTGGTTGCCGGGATTGATGTGGAAATTCGCAAGCTCGGTGCCATCCCAGCCGTGATTGAAGGGGCCGATCTTGTACAGGATGTTTCCTGTCGCGCGGTGGTTGTTGGGCGAACCGGCCGGGCGGAAGACGGTAAAGGTCAGCGTCTGGGCGCCCGGCGCGAGGTTTTCGAACACGATGAAGTCATCGGCGCCGACCGCCCCGCTGCCGAGGACGGCGTCATACCCTGCGGGAATCGGCGACGGGTTGGCGAAATCGGTTGAAAAGTCGCCACCGGGTATCAGCGCCTCGTCATAGGTCTGGGCCCCGGCCGGGGTTGCCATCGCGAACCCGGTGACCAGCAGCAGCGATAGCGCCAGCACCAGCAGCGCCAGCGCCCGCTGAACGGTGCTGAACGGCCGGAATGCCGGCAGGCGGCGCAGCCTGAACCTGCATAGCCAGGGCGGGTCGGGTTCGACCGTCGCCGGGTCGTGTTGCCGGGGCGGGGCAATCGCGACCTTCATCTGCAGCAGGGCGTGCAACCGGTTCATCGCAGCCACTCCCGCAGCGATGTCTGGTCGAACTTCATGCGGAACTGGACAAAGGCACCGCGGTCGGTGTGGCCCTGCTCCGAGAAATCCGCATCGCGAAAGCCGCGCAGGTTGTAGCCAAGGCCAAGCCAGCCGTTGTCGAACGGGGTGAAGCCCAGCGACAGCCCGACGCTGGCATCCGTGCCGCCGCGGCCCTGCGAATGCATCAGCGCACCCTGCACGCCGATATCGAGCTTTTCGGACAGGTCGCGGCGGTATTCGGCCGCCACAAACCCGAGGATGTCCCGGTGCCGGCCGGTATCGTTGCGCAGCTCGGTGGCCTTCAGGGCATAGCGGGTATTGAGCGTATCGACGGCTGTCAGATAGCGGTGGTGGTGTACTGACGCATAGGCCTTGCGCCGTTCGCCACCGCCGTCGCGGCTGGCGGCGATTTCGGCCTGCACAAGGGTGATCGGGTCGCGTGCCTCGCCGCGGCGGGCGGCTGCGGCGCGCAGTTCGATATCGTGGCGTGCGGGGGCGCCGGAACGGTCGATCCGGCCGGCGAAGGCCGAGGCGCCAAGGCTCCAGCCATCGCCCAGAACGCCGTCGCCCGAAACCCGCAGGTTCAGCTTGCGTTCGGCATCGGCAAACCGGGCCTGGGCCTCGGCAGCGGCGGCCCAGTCGCGCCCGTCGCGCGAGATACCGGCGCGCAGGGTCACGAATTCCTCGGCGATGAAGGGCGTTCCCATCTGCACCCCGACCGGGACATCCGCGGCGCCAAGGTCGGTCTGCGCGTCGAGCCCCAGCGACAGTGCCACAGTCTCGCCCATCCGCAGGGTCTGGTCGAGCCCCAGGACCGCGGCCATGCCCGACCGCCCGCCCCCGGCGGCCCGCACCAGGCTTGCCCTGACGCTGCCGTTGTCCCACGGGCTGGCCACCAGGCCGATGCGGGCAAGACTGCCCTGGCCCCGGCCGGGTGCGGCCGCGAGCGCGACAAGGCCGTGCATGTCCCCGGTCAGCGCATAGCCGGCCTCGAGGCTCAGATGATCGCCGTGCAGGGCGATTCCGCGCCTGGCGACAGCCCGTTCGGCCCCCAGCGTCAGGCTGAGCCGGCCATCGGGCGACAGCCAGGACGCGCGCGACATCAGCCGAACCGCCTCGCCCTTCCCGGCCGCGTCGCTGCGGTGCAAGAGGCGCAGGCCCAGCCCGTGCTCGGTCCCGTCGGTGCCGCGGCGCAGCAGCATGGCACGGGCGTCGGTGCGCAGGCTGTCGGCGCCGCGGTCGCGTTCATGCAGCGCGCCGGCTTCGAGAAACAGCCCCGTATCGCGGTCGCGGTCGCCCCAGATCGCGGCATCGAGATTGATCATGGCCTCCAGTCCGAAGACATCGGCATCGATGTCGGCCGTGGATGTGGACAGCGTCATGTCGCCCTTCTGCCGGCGTGCATAGGCCGATATCCGTGCCGCGCCGTCATCGTAATCCATCCGCAACTCGAACTGCCGCGCGCGATGGGTGGCAAAGCCGAAGCGCTTGGTCATGCGGGCGGCCTCGGCCGAGAAGGTGACGAAATCATCGGGCTGCCAGCGAAGGTCGACGCCGGTCAGCCGGGCGTTGACGGCTTCGCCGCCGACCCGGCGCGCATCGATCACCGTCGCGCCGCCGCGCAGGCCGCCGCCGAGTTCGCGCTCGCCCCGCAACCCTGCGATCCTGCCGGACATGCCGGGGTTTTCCACCGCATAGCCGATGATCAGCACATTGCGGTCCAGTTCCGGCGTGAAGGCCGGCAACGGCTCGCGCAGCCGCAATTCGCCGCGGCTGCGGTCGATGGTGTAGTCGATGCCCGCCCGCAGGACACGGGTTTCGAGGATTTCGGATGCATCGAGACGCGAGACAACCGCCACCCGGACAACCTCGGAATGCTGCACGATCCCGGCCGCAGCCAGCGCGAAGGGGCCGGTGGTGCCGTCGGCCGCGATGCGATCCTCGACATGGCGGTCGTCGCTGACGGCAACGAAGGCAAGCAGGCTGGTGCGATCATCCGCGATTTCGGCGCGGGCGCCGGTCATGCGGCGGTTGAAGGCGACAAGCCCGGTGTTGATTGCGGCGTCGAAATCGCCCAGCAGGTATTCTGCCCCCTCGCGGCGCAGCCGGACATACAGCGGAAACCGGCCGCGGGCATCATGCCCCTGGCGGCTGGCATCGCCATAGACCAGATAATCGGCGTCCGGGTCGATGCCGTGAAATCCGTCCGGGCGCCGTGCATCGCTGTCGTAACGCAGGGTCAGCAGCCATTCGCCCCGCACCACACCCTCGGCAAAGAAGGCTACGCGCCCCGATGCCGGGTCGCGGATATCCTGGCCCGGCGTGCCGCTGCGCCGGATGCGGCCGGGCGCCAGCGTGCCCTCGGCCAGCCCGACCAGCACCCATGGGCGATCGGCCGCCGATATGGGTACCCGTGCAGTAACCGGGCGGTGGCGGGTGACGATTTCGAGCGTTGCGGTGCCGGGTTCGCGCACCGCGGCCAGTTCGAGCCGGATCACGCCGTCGGCGCCGATCTGCGCGCTGGTGGAGGTGATCGGGCCGCGCGCCGATGCCGGCTCTCCGGGGCGCGGTGGCGGGGCGGCAAAGGCAAAGGGTTCGGCAATGCGCACCGAAACCGTGCCGCCGGGCCGCAGCGGAATGCCGCTGCGATCGGTCAGGCGCAGTTCGACCACCGGGTTGCTGCGCCCGTCGCTGGCCAGAACCGAGCTGCCTTCCAGCACTTCCATGAAGGCCGGTTCGGTGGCCTGCCAGAGCGTGCGGCTGGCGCGGAACACCTCGACCCCGGCGGCATCGCGCAGGATGACGGTGACGGTGTTGCGCCCCTCTTCCAGCCGCACCGCGCGCCAGCGATCCAGCGACAGCCCGTTCACGAGCCCGTTCATCGCCGGCATGCGCCGGTCGGGGTTGACGATGCGGCCATTGACCACGACTTCGCCCGACTGGTCGCTGCGCCGCAGATAGAAGACATCCACCATGGCCGACCGCGGGGCATGGCCTTCGGTCGGGAACAGGATTTGCGGCGCCGTGTCTCCGCTGCGGCGGTCAAGCCATTGCTGGGTAAAGGTCCGCTCGGGCCGCGGTTCTGCGGGCAGGGACCAGGCGCTGGGCCGTTCTTCGGCGGCCGCGGCGGCGCGGGCATCCTCGGCGCCGTCGAAGACGATGTGAAACTCAGCCCGCCCCATCAGCCCCGGCGCGGTTTCGACGAATTGCGAGATCGCGCTGCCGGCATGGCGGGTGTTGGCGTGGCACGACAGCGGGCTGGCATTGCGGGGCAGCGACAGCGTGTCGAGCTGCAGAACCGTGGTCCGGCGCCGCATGTCGCGCAGGCTGAAGCGGCCATCGGCGTCGGTTTCGACCCATTCGCCGGTCTCGGTATGGATGCGGATGCCCGACAGGTCGCGGCTGCCTGCGGGTTCCGGCGCGCCGCAAGGGCCGGCCACCACCTGACCGAGGATTGCCACGCGGTCGGTGCCGAAGGCGTCGCCGATGTGCAATGCATGGCCTGCGGAAAACAGCACCGCGGCCCCTGCGTGCAGTTCGCTGCGCGACGCCTGCCGCTGGCCCGGCCGGGCCGCGGCCGTCACCTGTGCCGCATAGCGCACGGTCACGGGCTGGCCGGGGCTCAGGGCAATGCCCGGCACGGTCAGCCGGTCGCCGCCGGCAGACAGGGTCGGGATGTCGGCCACTCCGTTGACCAGCAGGCTGCCGGGAACATAGCGCACCGCGGGCGGCAGCATGTCGACAAGGTCGATGGTGACGGCCGCCGGGGCGGTCATGGTCACGGTGTAGGTCAGGAAATCGCCGGCGGCGGCGGTCGAGACATCGGCGCTGCGGGTGGCGGTGGCGCTGGCCAGCGGGACCAGCGGCACGTTCACCACGATCGGATTGCCCGGCAGCACCTCGAAAACCTCGCCGAAGGAGGCATCGGTAACCGACCAGCCGGACAGATGCGAGGAAAGCTGCATCGATACCGTGCCGTCGGGTTCGGCATTTGCCAGCAGCACCTCGCGGGTGCGCAGCGGCAGCTCGTAGCCCGGGGGCGGCACCACGCCCAGGCGATACTGGCCGGGCATGACCTGGGGAAAGCGGAATTGTCCGGGGCCGAAGCGGTAGACGCGGCCGCCCTCGTCGCTGACCGTTCCGCCGGTTGTCACGCTGGCCGGAAAGGCCGACCGCAGATCGTCGCCCAGCACCACGGCGGGCGCACCGGTTGCGGCATCGATCAGGGTGATCCGCACACCATTGACGGGCTGGCCGGTGAATTCGTCAAAGACGGTTCCGGCCGGGTCCATCGGCCCGACAACGACACGGTCGGTCAGCGCATGACCGGCGTGGTACGGATCGTCGAAGCGGGCGGATATCCGCGAATTCGGGACCGTCGAAAGCAGCCCGTCGCCGGGCACCGGCGGCGGGGTGGCGGTGCCGATGACGGCGGTGAACACGCCGCTGTCGGCGGCGGT
>SKWP01000304.1 GCA_007128865.1 Paracoccaceae bacterium | reverse complement strand
GGCGCCGGCCGCCCTGCGCCGGGCGCCGCAACCCGAACCGGGTCCGCGGCGCTGACGGTGGGGCAGGGGGCGGGTCAGCCCGCCTGCGCGGCGAGGAACTTTTCGGCGTCGAGCGCGGCCATGCAGCCCATGCCGGCCGAGGTGACCGCCTGGCGATAATGGTCGTCGGTCAGATCGCCGGCAGCGAAAACGCCGGCGACCGAGGTGCGGGTGGTGCCCGGCTCGACCCAGACATAACCGCCCTCGCGCATCTTGAGCTGGTCCTTCACCAGCGCCGATGCCGGGTCATGGCCGATGGCGACAAACACCCCGGCGCAGGGGATTTCCCGTGTCTGGCCGGTCTCGACATGGCTGATCCGCACGGCCGTCACGCCCTTCGGGTCGGTCTCGCCGATGATTTCGTCCAGCACATGGTTCCAGACCACCGCGACCTTGGGGTTGTTGAACAGCCGGTCCTGCATGATCTTTTCGGCCCGCAGGCTGTCGCGGCGGTGGATCAGCGTAACCTTGTCGGCAAAGTTGGTCAGGAACAGCGCCTCTTCGACGGCGGTGTTGCCGCCACCGATCACCACCACCTCGCGGCCGCGATAGAAAAAGCCGTCGCAGGTGGCGCAGGCCGAAACACCGAAGCCCATGAAGGTCTCTTCCGAAGGCAGCCCCAGCCAGCGCGCCTTGGCGCCGGTGGCCAGGATCAGCGCGTCGGCGGTATAGATCGTGCCGCTGTCGCCGGTGGCGGTAAAGGGCCGTTTCGACAGGTCGAGCGCCGATATGTGGTCGCCGATGATCTCGGTGCCCATTTCCCGCGCGTGGGCTTCCATCCGGACCATCAGATCGGGGCCCATCACCATGGTATCGCCGGGCCAGTTTTCGACCTCGGTGGTGATGGTCAGCTGCCCGCCCGGCTGGATGCCCTGCACCAGAACCGGTTCGAGCATGGCGCGCGCGGCATAGACCGCCGCAGTGTAGCCTGCGGGGCCCGATCCGATGATCAGCAGGCGGGTATGGCGGGTATCGCCCATGGTTTGTCCTTTCGGTTTTGGTTCCGCCTTAGCGCCGGCAGCCGGGAATGCAACCCGCTGCGGCGGCCTTGGGAGAACTCACGTCAAATCACATTCGGATATTAAAATGTGATTGATGGCGGCCATCGTCAAGCTGGAAGGTGCGGGATGGATAATGTTGCGCAAACATGAAACATTCTTGCGCCGCTGGGTCGGCTGGCGTAAGATAGATTTCGAACAAGGAGAACAGAATGCCCGGCGCCAAGCTCGACCCGATCGACCGCAAGATACTGGCCGAGCTTCAGGCAGACGGCCGCATGACCAATGTCGAACTTGCCCGGCGCGTGGGTATTTCGGCACCGCCCTGCCTGCGCCGGGTCCGGACGCTGGAGGAAGCCGGCTATATCCGCGGCTATCACGCGCGGGTGGATGCGCGGGCGCTGGATTTCGAGGTGCGGGTGTTCGCCATGGTCGGGCTGCACAGCCAGGCCGAGGCCGATCTTGTGGCGTTCGAGAACCGCTGCCGGGCCTGGCCGCTGGTGCGCGAGTGCCACATGCTGAACGGCGAGATCGATTTCATCCTGAAATGCGTGGCCCCCGATCTCTCGACCTTCCAGAGCTTCCTGACCGAACAGCTGACCGCCGCCGACAATGTCGCCAGCGTCAAGACGAGTCTGGTGATTCGCTGTGCCAAGGAAGAACCGGGCGTTCCCTTCGAGGTTCTGGAAGCACGGCTTTCGCGCAACGCCTGATGTCAAAGGGCCTTGCCCGGCCGCGGGCCCGGGCAAGGCTGCCTGTCGTCCGCCACCACAGCAATACCGGATCGGGTATCAGCCCTGCAGTCTTTCCCAGACGCAGCCGCGGCCGGGCGAGGTTCCCGGCACGCCGGGCATCGAGACATAGGGCGCGGTCTGTTCCAGGGCGCGCAGGCGCCCCTCGCGGCACAATGCGGCACAGCCTTCGGCAAAGCCCTCGCTCCAGACCGTATCCTTGACCGTAAGCACGATCCGCCCGCCGGGCCGGGTGATGCGCAGCAGTTCTTCCATCGCGTCAAAGCCGACATGGCCGGTGGTGAACACGCCGGTCGAGATCACCGCCGCGAATTCGCCATTGTCAAAGGGCAGCCGGGTTCCCAGCCGGGCCTCGACAAGGCGGGCATAGACACCCTTTGCGGCCGCGCGGTCCAGCATCCCGCGCGAGATGTCGAGCCCGACAAGGGGGCCGTAACCCAGCAGTGCAAGCAGCTCTCCGGTCAGGCCGGTGCCGGCGCCGGCGTCCAGCACCGGCCCGGTGCCGGGTGGCTGGTGGCGCGCCATGAGCCCGAGCCCGACCGCCGGGTGCCGATAGCCGGCCTGCATCATCTGGGCATCATAGCTGTCGGCCCAGGCGTCGTAACCGGCCGCGGTTTCGGCAGGATTGCCGGCGGCATAGACCTGCCCGAGGTTGTCGCTTGCGGTGTCGCCTTGATCGGGCATCGGGCCTCCTGCTGTTGTTTTTTCGCCTCTCTCCGGGTCATACACGGTCAGCGGCTTTTGTGCATCCCCCCGGGCAGGGCCGCATGCAAATGAACCGAACGATCGAAGGAAAACACCCGTGACCGACCCCGACCGCCTTGAGCCCCTGGCCGTCCTGCGGCAGCTGCCGGACTGGGCGAACTGCCCTGCAGATGCGCCGGTCACCCGTCTGGGCGGGCTGACGAACCGCGTCTTTCGCATTGACCTGCCGGACGGTCCGGTTGTGGTGCGGCTGCCGGGCAAGGGGACCGAAGCCTACATCGACCGCGAGATCGAGGCCCACAACGCCCGCGTTGCCGAAACCGCTGGCGTCTCTCCTCGGCTTCTGCATGTGGACCCCGCCCGCGGGGTCATGGTGACCACGCATGTGGACGGCGTGACGATGACACCCGAAGGCTTTGCCGGGCGCGCCGGCGCGCCTGCCCGGGCGGCCCGGGCCTTTGCGCAACTGCACCGCAGCGGGCTGCAGTTCCGGCACCGCTTCGAGCTTTTTTCCGAAATCGAGACCTATCGCAAACAGGTTGCGGCGCTCGGTGTGGCGCTGCCCGAAGGATACGACGCCACCGTGGAAAGCGCCGGCACCATCCGCGCTGCGCTGGCGTCGCGCCCGGTGCCGCTTGCGCCCTGCCACTGCGATCCGCTGTGCGAGAATTTCATCGACACCGGCAGCCGGATGTGGGTGGTCGACTGGGAATATTCGGGCATGAACGATCCGATGTGGGATCTGGGCGATCTGTCGGTCGAGGCCGGTTTCGATGCGGCGCAGGATGCAGAGCTTCTGGCGGCCTATTTCGACGGTGCGGTGCCGCCCGATGCCGAAGCGCGCATGGTGATCTACAAGGCCATGTGCGATCTGTTGTGGACACTCTGGGGCCTTGTCCAGCATGGTAACGGCAATGAGGCCGAGGATTTCTGGGCCTATGCCACCGGCCGGCTGGAGCGTTGCCGCGCGCTGATGGCCGGGCCCGGCTTTGACGCCCATGTGGACAGGCTGGCTCGCGGCGGCTGACAGCCCGGCCCGCCGCCGGCGCGCAGAAAGGATGGATGCCATGAAGGCCCTTGTCCGTGCAGCACTGGCGCTTCTGCTGGCCATGGCCGCGCCGGTCGCCGTGGCGCAGGATCTTCAGGCCGGCCGCGCCGCGCATGAACGGGGCGACCATGCCGAGGCGCTGGCGCATCTTCGACCCCTTGCCGAACAGGGCGACCCGCAGGCGCAGCTTTTGCTGGGAAACATTCTTCGGCAGGGACTGGGGGTGCCGCAGGACTTCGCCGCGGCGGCGCACTGGTACCGGGCGGCGGCCGGGCAGGGCGTTGCCGAGGCGCAGGGCAATCTCGGCATCATGCATGCGCAGGGGCTGGGTGTTGCGCAGGACGATGCGGCAGCGCTGCACTGGTTCCGGAAGGCGGCCGAACAGGGCCATGCGGCCGGGCAGTTCAACCTGGCGCAGATGTACCGCCGCGGTCAGGGCACGCCACAGAACCCGGCCGAAGCGATGCGCTGGTACGGGCTGGCCGCCGAGGCGGGCCACACCGGGGCGCTGTTCAACATCGGCGTGATGCATGCCGAGGGCGTCGGGACGGCGCAGGACCACGCCGAGGCGGAAGGCTGGTTTCGGCAGGCAGCGCAGGCAGGCCACACCGGCGCGGCCTTCAACCTCGGGATCATGCACAACCGCGGCCTGGGGGTGATGCAGGACCATGCCGCGGCGGCGCAGTGGTTCGGGCAGGCGGCCGGGCAGGGCCACCCCGCGGCACAGTTCCAGCTGGGTCAGCTTTACCGGCAGGGGCTGGGCGTGGCCGAGAACCCGGCCGAGGCGGTGCGACTGTTCCGGCTGGCAGCGGCGCAGGGCCATGTCAGCGCTCAGGGCGTGCTGGGGGTGATGTACAGCCGCGGCATCGGCACCCGCCGCGACGATGCCGAGGCAAGGCGATGGCTGCGGCTGGCGGCCGGTCAGGGCGATGCGGACGCGCAGATGGTGCTTGCCGGGCTGCTGGCGCGGGGGGC
>SKWP01000435.1 GCA_007128865.1 Paracoccaceae bacterium | reverse complement strand
TGCGGCAGGATAGCACGCCCTATCTGTCGCCGGGGCCAGCCGCCGAATTCGGCAACGTCACCGCGCCTTTCGTGGCCGAGGCTTTCGCCCGCGGCATCCCCGGCTCAGGTGCCGGGCTGGGGCCGCTCGCCGTGGCCGAGGCGCCGGACGGCAGTTTCTGGTTTTCAGGTGGCGCAACCCGAAACGCGCTGTGGCGGATCGACCCGCTCGATATCGCTGTGGGTCGGGAAGCAGGCGATCCGCTGCGGTTCCTCGACCAGCCGGTGTTCGATCTGGCCTTCGACGCAGAAGGCCGGCTCTGGGCCGCGACGGGCGGCGGGCCGCTTCTGCAGCTTGACCCCGCCAGCGGCGAGGTGATCGGCCGCTTCGGCGACGAGATGGGCCTTGCCATTGCCCCCGACTCCTCGGGCGAATTCCTTTATGTCGCAGGCATCGAAGGGCTATACCGCTTCGACATCGACGCAGGCAGCTTTGAATTGATCAGCCGCGATCTGGACCTGCGGCTCGGCTCGCTTGCCGTGGGGCCGGATGGCTCGGTCTGGGGCGTTACATGGCCCGACCGCAACCGCGTGGTGCGGCTGGCCGATAACGGGCGTGTCGAGAACGTGGCGCAAAGCGCGGCGCGGCTTGACTCCATCGCTTTCGGAGCGCCCGGCAGCGTGTTGGAGAACCTCGCCATTGTCAGCGCCAACGATGCCGGCGACGGCTCTGGCGGGGCGCTATACCTCATGGAACCCGCGACGGGCCGCTTCGCGCTGATTGCGGGGCAAGGCACCCGGTCCGATGCCGTGATCGCCACGCAGGACGGCCGGATCCTTGTAAGCCAGAGCGGACAGGTCGATCTGGTCGTGCCGGTGCGCGCGCCCGAGGTTGTCGAGATCACGCCGGAAGAGGGCGCCGTGGCGCTCGCGCCGCTGCCGTTCATGCAGGTCGAATTCGACCAGCCGATGTATCAGGGCGCAACCGACGAACCCGGCAGCGTGCTCAACCCCGCCCATTTCGTGCTGCGCGCCGGGGACGACAGCACCGTGCTGCCCGATTTCGTGGTCTGGGACGAAGACAGCCGCACCGCCTTTCTGGGCCTGTCGGGCCTGCCCGTGGGCGGCTGGACGCTGGAAATCTCGCCCGATCTGCAATCGGCCTATCGCGTGGGGCTGGATGAAGGTGTCAGCCATGATTTCGAAATCGCCGCCGATCTGTCGACCCTGATCGATATCGAGATTCAGGACACACGCTTCGACCGGGCTTCGGGCCTCGTGTCCTACGAGGTGCGGGTGACCAACGTCTCGGAGCGCGAGCTGCGCCTGCCCTTCCTGCTGGCGCTGGGCGGGGATGCGCGCGAGGGCCGGGCACCGCTGGATATCGAGGGCATGTCGGGCGACGGGCGTTTCCTGATCGACCTGTCAGGCACGCTTGATACCGGTGGACGGCTGGCGCCCGGCGCCTCGACGGTGGCCTCCACCGTGCGGCTGGTCGCGACCGAGCGTCGGACCTCTGATTTCGCCCTTGGCGTTGTCGGCGGCCATGGCGACAATACCGCGCCCATCGTGATCTCGCAGCCGCCGCTCGGTGCCGCAATGGGCGAGCCGTGGCGCTATGAAGTGGTCAGCTTCGACGCCGATGGCGACCAGGTTTTCCACGCCCTGCGCGACGCGCCTGACGGCATGACCATAGACCCGCTGACCGGCGCGATCGACTGGACGCCCGGGCCGGGCACGTTGGCCGAGACCGAGGTCGTGGTGCATGTTTTCGACACGCTGGGTGCCGGGTCGCTGCACCGGTTCACCCTGTCGGTGGAAAACGGGAATTCCGCCCCGGTCTTCGGCCCGGTGCCAAGCGACATGACGGTGCACGAGGGCGACCTGCTGGAACTGGAGCTCAGCGCCGTCGATCCCGATGGCGACGACGTTATCCTGCTGGTCGACGGCCTGCCCCCCGGCGCGAGCTTTGACGCCGGGCGGGGCCTGCTGCGCTGGATGCCCGAGGCCGGGCAGGCCGGGCTTTACGCCGACCTTCGGATCACCGCCACCGACGGGCAGGCCGAGACAAGGATCGCCGTGCCGATCCGGGTGCTGGGCGCGCGGCCCGCGCCGACGCTCGACGCCCCGGCCGAACGCAGCGTGCGCGAGGGCGAGCATATGGTCATCCGCCTTGCCGCGACAGGCGCGCCGGGGGCGGAACTGCGCTTTGCCGCAGCCGGCAACGGCCTGCCTTCGGGCGCCCGGCTCGACCCCCAGACCGGCGTTTTCACATGGACGCCGGGCTATGATCAGGCCGACACCTATACGCTCGATTTCACCGTTACCGACGGCGAAAAGACCACGACCAAGCGCACCGAGATCACCGTCACGCCCGAGAACGGCGCGCCGATCTTCCTTGGCCTCGATGGCTGGGCCGGTTTCCCGGGGCAGGAAATTGTCGTGCCTATCACGGTGATCGACCCCGACAACCCGCGCTATCGCCCGCCCGAGCGCGGCCCCGACGGGGAGTTGAACGAGCGTGCCGGCAACCCCGCCCCCAGCATGACCGTCCTGCCGGTGTCGGACCTGCCCGAGGGCGCGGAGTTCGACCCTGACACATGGGAATTGCGCTGGACCCCGGCACCCGACCAGACTGGCCGTTTCGACATCACCTTTGCCGCCACCGATGACGGCGCAGGCACCGGCCAGCCGATCACCACCGAGGCGGTGCTTTCGCTCGATATCGTGGCGCAGAACGCGCCGCCGGTGATCGAGCCGGTGGAGGTGATCGAACTGGCCGAGGGCGAGGGGATGTCGCTGACCCTGCGCGCCACCGATCCCGAGGGCGGGCCGCTCAGCCTGACGCTGGAAAACGCGATGGGGCTGCGGCTGCCCGATTTCGTCGCCTTCGTCGACAATGGCGACGGCACCGGCACGCTGACGCTGGCGCCCGAAGCCGGGGCGCGGGGGCTTTACGGGCTGCGGCTGATTGCGCGGGACGCGGGCACGCCGGGCGGCGACGGGGCCGACATGGCCGAGGCGCGCCATTCCTTCGCGCTCAGCGTCACCCCGGTCAATGCGCCGCCGATCGTGGATGATCTGCCCGATGCGCTGGCCATCCTCGGCAGCGAGATGGTGCTGCCGGTAAACATCGTCGATCTGGACGGCGACACGCTGGAAATCGTTCTGGAGGGGCTACCCCGCGCGGTGGTGGAGGAAACCTCTACACCCGGGCTGTTCCGCATCCGCTGGTCGCCGATGCCCGAGGATCTGGGCACCCGCACCGCCACCCTGACCGTGCTTGAAGACGGCGCCGACCCATCGGAGGCCGTCATCCGCAGCTTTGAGGTAACGACGCGCAGCAGCAACGCCGCCCCCGTTCTCAGCTACCCCGGCGCGCAGGAAGTCGCGGCCGGCGAGACACTGACCTTCACGCTCGAAGGCTTCGATCTGGACGGCGACATGCTGCGCTACGGCGCGCGCAACCTGCCGCCCAATGCAACGCTGGACAGCGCGACCGGCGAATTCAGCTGGGAACCGGACCGGCTGCAGGGCGGCACCCGCGAGATCGTCTTTACCGTCAGCGACGGGGCCGCAACGGTCGAAATGCCGGTGCCGGTAACCGTCACGGTGCCCAACACGCCGCCTGTCTTTCCCGCCCTGCCCGACCGGATCGCCCGCGAGGGCGGCAGCCTGTCTATCCCGCTGGAGGTGATGGACGAGCAAGGCCATCTGTTCCGGCTCGACATCCTGCAGGCGCCGGAAAACGCCTTTCTGAGCGTGCCGGACCAGAACGGCCTGCAATCCTTTATCTGGCGGCCCGATTTCGGCGATGCCGGGCAGCACCGCATCACCCTGCGGGCGATCGACGAGAAAGGCGCCGAAAGCACCGCTTCCTTCGATGTGGAGGTGCGCGCGGTCAACCGCCCGCCAGAGGCAAGCATCCCGGCACTGCAGGCCGTGGTGGGCGCGGAACTGCGCCATCTGGTAGAGGCGTCGGACCCCGACGGCGACACGCTGGCCTTCGCGCTCGAAGACGCGCCGGAGGGGATGCAGATCGACCCGGCAACCGGCAAGATCACATGGACCCCGGTGCCCGGGCAGGCCGGCGAGGCAAGCTTTGTGCTTCTGGTCGATGACGGCACGGTAACCCGGCGCCTGCCCGCCGCCGTTTCGGTGGCGCGTGTTGCGCAGGCCCCCGATCTGCGGCTGGAATTTACGCCCTCCTTCCCCGCGCTGCCGGGCCAGCCCGTGGCCATCCGCCCGGTGATTTCCGGGGCAAGCCTTGTGTCGCTGACCGTCGGCGGTGTCGAGGTAACGCCGGGGCCGACCGGTGCCGCGACCTTCACCCCCGAAGGCCCCGGCCGGATCGAGGTCGTGCTGGAGGCGGAGGCGCCCGACGGCACGCGCCACAGCCTGACCGACGTGCTGCGGGTGCGCGACCCGGCTGACCGGACCGCCCCGGTGCTGGAATTGCAGGATCTGCCCGACAACGGCCGCATCACCGGCCCGACCGAGGTGATCGGCACGATCCTCGACGACAATCTCGATTACTGGCGGGT
>SKWP01000425.1 GCA_007128865.1 Paracoccaceae bacterium | reverse complement strand
CCAGCAGCGGCGCCATCGCCGCGCGCCCGCCCGAGGCATGCCCCAACCCGCCGGGGGACTGCACGGCATGGGTTGCGTCCATGATCACCGGCCAGCCGGTCGCCGCCATGACCGGCAGCCCGGTAAGATCGGTCACGAGCGAATTGTAGCCAAAGCTGGTGCCGCGTTCGGTCAGCAGGATGCGCCCGCAGCCCGCTGCCTGCAGTTTTGCTGCGACTGCGCCCATGTCCGCCGGGGCGAGGAACTGGCCCTTCTTGACATTCACCGCCGCACCGGTCGCCGCGGCGGCGGCCAGAAGATCGGTCTGGCGGCAGAGAAAGGCGGGTATCTGCAGGGCATCCGCGACCGCGGCGGCGGCTGCGCAGTGTTCGGGCAGATGCACATCGGTCAGCACCGGCACGCCCACCACACGCCGTACCGTTTCCAGCATCCGCAGCCCGGCATCCAGCCCGGGGCCGCGGGGGCTGTCATGGGCGGTGCGGTTGGCCTTGTCGAAACTGGCCTTGAACACCAGGCCGAGGCCGAGGCGGGCGCAGGTTTCGGCAAGCGATTCGGCGATCATGCAGGCATGATCGGCGGTCTGCAGCTGGCAGGGCCCGGCGATGACCGAAAGCGGCAGCGCATTGCCGAACCGCACCGGGCCGACCGCGACGACGCGGCCGGAACTCATGCGGAAATCTGTTCGCGCAGGATCGATGCGGTCATCGACACCATCAGATAGATGCCCGAAAACACCAGAAAGGCCAGCAGCGTGTTTTCGAAGGCGCGCGGGTGGCTTGCCTCGTCGGGGGTGACCGGTGGCACCCCGAGCGACAGATAGCGCACCTGCCGGTTGGCCTCGATCCGCGCCGCCTCCATCTGCTGAAGCGCCTGCGAAAGCAGCATCTGGCGGGTCTGTACATCGGCTTCGGCCATCACCAGTTCCGACGATATCCGGGCGAGCGAGACGCCGTCTGCCCCGCTCTGGGTCAGCCGGGCGCGCTGGGTGGCGATTTCGGATTCGAGATTGGCGATCCGGCGCTGGAGCGGTTCCACCCGTGCCGGGTTGGGGCGCGGATTGGCCAGCATTTCCTGCAGGGTCAGCCGTTCGCGCATCAGTTCGGTTTCCAGATTGCCGATCTGCGTGGTCAGGAGCGACACCTCCACATCCGACGACAGCACGTGATGGCGTTCCTGAAGGTCAACCACCCGCTCGCGGGCCTCCTGCATGCGGCGTTCGGCCTGTTCGAAGCCCTCGCGCGCACCGGCCATCTGATCTTCGCGCAGGCGCTGGGTCATCTGGTCGACCTGTTCCTCGGCATAGGAGATCAGCGCGCGGGAAAAGGCGTGGCTCACCTCCGGGTCGGCCGCCCGCACCTCCAGCCGGATCAGCCCTTCGGTCGGGTCAAACCCGATCCGCACCAGCCGCTTGTAAAGCCGATAGGCGGCCTCGGTGGTGGCGTCGGGTTCCAGCCGCAGCAACGGGTCGATATCGGGGGCGCTGAAATGGGCGCGAAAGCCATGCTCGCGGTCCAGCCGCAGCATCGCGTCGCGCGATTGCAGATAGCTCTGCACGGTCATCGAATCCTGCGATGCGGCCAGCGTCGTGCCGGTGAACAGCCCGCCGATGCCGCCCGATTGCGCGCCGCCGCTGCTGTCTGCCTGCTGGATGACGAATTCGGATTCGGTGGTGTAGAGCGGGGTTGCCAGGATCGCGAAATACCAGCCGACCAGAAGTGTGGGCAGCAGCACGAAGACCGAAAGCCGCGCCCCCAGCAGGCCCAGCCGCCGCCGCCTGCGGCGCCCTATGTCTTCCTGAATGGCGCGGATTTCGTCAAAGGCGATGCCCGAGGGTTTCGGGCGCGCCTGTTCGGTCGACGGAACCGGGGCCTCGGGGCGGGTGGCGGGCAGATTGTCGGACGCACCGCCGGACTGGGCATCGCTGGCCGACCGCCCGCCTTCGGATACCACCAGGTCAAGCATCGTGGCGCGCTTGAACGGGTCGATCCCGGCCTTTCGCAGCAGCCGCACCGCGTCATGGTCCGAAGCCGCCTCGATACCGTGTTTCTGGGCCACCCTGCGGGCCATGCGCAATTGCCGCGCCGTCAGTTCCTCGGCGCGGATGGCGGCAAGCTCGGCTTCGGCGGGATCGCTGCGGGCGGCCGGCGCCGCGTCGGGCCGGTCCCCGTTCTGGCCGTTGCCGGCGGTGTCGCCGTCACCGCCGCGGCGGATCCTGAATCGCCTAACCGTTGGTTTCATAATCGTAATGCTGCCTTGCCTCGTCGAGGGAATCGAACATGAAAAGCCGCCCGGCCCGCAGCACCGCCGCCGAACGGCAGAAACGGCGCAGGGTATCGGGCAGATGCGAAACGATGACCACGGTCGCGCCTTCCAGACGTTGCCGCAGGATACGCCCGGCGCGCTTGTTGAATGCCGCATCGGCGGTGGCCGGCATGCCTTCGTCGATCAGGTAGATGTCGAACTCGATCGCCAGCATCAGCGCAAAGCAGAACCGCGCCCGCATGCCCTGGCTGTAGGTTCCGACCGGCATGTCGAAGTATTCCCCGATATCGGTCATCCAGCGGCAGAACGCTTCGGCATAATCCGGGTCGAGCCCGTAGAGCCTTGCGATGTAACGGGTATTTTCGGTGCCGCTGTGGCGGTTGACGACACCGCCCATGAAGCCCAGCGGGAAGGACACGCGGCAGCCGCGCCGGATCTCGCCCTCGTCGGGCTTTTCCAGGCCGGCCATCATGTTGATGATGGTGGTCTTGCCGGTCCCGTTGGGGGCAAGGATGCCCAGGGACTGGCCAAGCCGCACCTGAAAGGACGCCCTGTCGAGGATGACCTTGCGCTGCGTTCCGGTCCAGAACGATTTGCTGACCGTGTCGAATTCCAGCATCCACGGTGGTCCTGCCCAATGCCCGCCCGCGCCCGTTGCCCAGCCGGCCGCGCCCTGCGCCGGCCTCAAGGTGCCTAGGCCCCCACTGGGGCCAGATTATGACGCCACAGGGACGCCTGTGGCAATGCTGCCCGTTGCCTGCCACGGCAAGGTGATTGCCGCCTCTGGCAGCGGCATCAGCGGCCCGCGCGCCCTTCCAGCCAGGCGGGCAGCGATGCGTGGTCGTCAAAGGCCCAGTCATGGGGCAGATCGGTTACCGGGGCCTTTCGATAGCCGCCAAGGAACAGGGCAAAGGGCTGGGCGGCGGCGCGGGCGGTCAGCGCGTCGGTTTCGCTGTCGCCGATGTACCAGCAGCCCTTCGCGCCGAGCATCGCGAGCACGGCGCGCAGCGGCGCCGGATCGGGCTTGCGAACCGGCAGGCTGTCGCCGCCGATCACCGCATTGCCGAAGAAACCGGAAAGGCCGAAATGCGCCAGCACTTGCCGGGCAGGGGCAATCGGCTTGTTGGTGCACAGGCCCAGTCTCCAGCCGGTGGCGCGCAGGGCGTCCAGCGCCTCGGCCGCGCCCGGATAAAGCCGGGTCAGCCCGGTCGCGTCATGGTAGCGGGAAAGAAACCCCGCCAGCAGCCGCGCATGCAACGCCGCGTCGCCGGGCTTGCCGACGGCCGCGAGCGTGCGTTCGATGAACACCGGCGCGCCATTGCCGATGAAACCGCGCGCCTGATCGAGGCTGATCAGCGGCAAGCCCGCATCATCGAGCGCCGCGCAGGCACAGGCATGGATATCCGGCGCGGTATCCAGAAGCGTGCCGTCAAGATCGAAAACCGCAACCTTCATTCCGTCTTCCTCCTGATCGGCCCCCGACCAAAGCCGCCTTTCGGCCGGGCACTGCCCGGTTCGTGACCTGCACGGCCGCTCTGGTGCAGAACCACCCTGCGACGGTTGGGTGACGCTTGCGTAACGGGAAATCGGGGCTTTGCAAACAATGCCCTTGCCCTCCTCTGCCGCTGCGTGTCGGGGTGAATTCCCGGCACGGCCGCGAATGCACGCTCAGGTCATGCGCGCGGTTGCCGCCTCGGCAGCCTGACGGATGGCGCGGATATTGGCGCCATAGGCCTGCGGGGCATCGGCCGACCCGCCGCGGAACACCGCCGAGCCTGCCACCAGCACATCGGCCCCGGCCGCAGCGACCTTTGGCGCGGTCTCGACCGTCACCCCGCCGTCGACCTCGATATGCACCGGCCGGTCGCCCAGCAGGGCGCGCAGGCGACGGATCTTGTCGGTCATGTCGATAAAGGACTGACCGCCGAAACCGGGGTTCACGGTCATCACGCAGACCAGATCGACAAGGTCAACCAGCCCCTCGACCCCGTCGAGCCCGGTGCCGGGGTTCAGCGCCAGGCCGGCTTTCCTGCCGGTCGCCCTGATGGCCTGAAGGGTGCGGTGGATATGCGGCCCGGCCTCCATATGGGCGGTGATGATGTCGGCGCCGGCCTCGGCAAAGGCTGCGATATAGGGGTCAACCGGGGCAATCATCAGATGCACGTCCATGACCGTGCGGACATGCGGGCGAAGCGCCGCCACCATCGCCGGCCCGAACGTCAGGTTGGGGACGAAATGGCCGTCCATGACATCGATATGCACCCAGTCCGCGCCCTG
>SKWP01000400.1 GCA_007128865.1 Paracoccaceae bacterium | reverse complement strand
TCAGCCCGGCACCACGGCGATTGCCTCGATCTCGAACTGCAACGCCGGAGACAGGCAGTTGGTGATCGTGGTCCGGGCGGGGTAGGGTGCCGAGAAGTATTCGCGGTACAGGGTGTTGAATTCCACCACCTTGTCGGCATCGCGCACATAATTTCGGGTCTGGATGACATGGGCCATGTCGCTGCCCGCCGTTGCCAGCACCTTGGCAAGGTTTTCCATCGAACGCCGCAATTCGCCCTCGAAGCTGTCCGACACGATCTTGCCCGTCGGATCGACCGATGCCTGCCCGGAAACGAAGATCAGGTTGCCCACCTTCACCGCCGGGCTGAAGGGCAGGTGCGAACGCGGGGTGTCGGGGTCAAGCGGGTATTCGATCATCGGGTTCTCCATGGGCTGCAATGGCGTCGCGGGGTATTCCGGCCGACAGGGGCTCGGGCGTTCCGCCGGGGTTACAGGAAGGGCGTATCTCAGCATTTCAGCGGCCTGCCCGGCAACCGCCCGGCGGACCGTGTGGCGAAACGCAGGATGCTCGCGCGGCGGGGCGGGGCCGGCTATGGTGGTGACGGATTGTCATGCCATTCGCACCCGGAAGCCCGAACATGCGTGTTTTCGTTGCCTCGCTTGCCACCGAAACCAACACCTTTGCGCCGCTTTTCGTGGATCGTTCGGCATTCGAGGATGCCTTCTATGCTCCGCCGGGCGCCCATCCCGAAACGCCGACGCTGTGTTCGGCCCCGGTTGTCGCGGCCCGCGCAAGGGCCCGGCGCGGGGATTTCACGCTGATCGAGGGCACCGCCACCTGGGCGGAACCGGCCGGGCCGGTTTCCCGCGCCGGGTACGAAAGCCTGCGCGACGAGATCCTTGGTCAGCTTGCCGCGGCGCTGCCCGTCGATATCGTGCTGTTCGGGCTGCACGGGGCGATGGTGGCCCATGGCTATGACGACTGCGAGGGCGACCTGCTGGCGCGGGCAAGGGCGATTGCAGGGCCCGATTGCGTTGTCGGGGCCGAACTGGACATGCACTGCCACCTGTCCGACCAGATGGTCGAAGCCGCCGATGTGATCGTCGCCTTCAAGGAATTCCCCCACACCGATTTTCTGGCCCGCGCCGAGGATCTGGTCGAGCTTTGCCTGCAGACCGCGCGCGGGCAGGTCAAGCCTGTCACGCGGGTCTTCGACCTGCGGGCGCTGACCGGTTTCATGACCAGCCGCGAACCCGGCCGGGGCTTTGTTGACCGGGCGCTCGGGCTGGAGGGGCATGATGGTATCCTCAGCATTTCGGTGGCCCACGGCTTTCAGGCCGCCGATGTTCCGGACGTCGGCAGCAAGGTGCTGGTGATCGCCGATGGCGATGGCGACAAGGCCGCAGCGCTTGCCGAACGGCTGGGCAACGAGATCCTGAGCTGGGGCAAGACCGGCGCCGGGCCGCGACACTACCCGCCCGAAGAGGCGATTGCCGCCGCGCGCGCGCACCCCGGCATGCCCGTGGTGCTGGCCGACCGCTGGGACAGCCCCGGAGGCGGGGTGGCCGGCGACAGTTCTGTGATGATCGAGGCGCTGATGCGCCATCCCGATCTGCCCGCGGCCATCGGCGCGCTGTGGGATCCGGTGGCGGTAACCTTCTGCCGGGCGGCGGGGCCGGGGGCGTGCATTCCGCTGCGCTTTTGCGGCAAGGCGGCGCCCAGCTCGGGCCGGCCGATCGATGCGGAAGTGACGGTGCGCGCCACCACCGACGATCTGGTGATCCCCTTCGAGCAGAGCCTGGTTTCGCTTGGCCCTGCCGCGGCGATCACCATCGGCAATCTTGATATCGTGCTGGCTACCGGCCGTGCACAGACCTTCAGCCCGCCGGTCTTTGCCAACCTCGGGATCGACCTGTCGCAGAAGAAGGTTGTGGTGGTGAAATCCTCCAACCACTTCCATGCCGCATTCCGCCCCATCGCCGCGGAAATCCTCTATCTCGACACTGGCGGCCCCTATCCCTTCGACCCGACAAGGCAGGTGTTCCGCAAGGCGCGCCGGCCGCTGTGGCCGCTCGACCCGCACCCGTGGGCCGACATGCGGCGCATCGAAGGGGTGCGCGCCTGATGCTTGCCGCCGATGCACCCCTGCCGCGGCTGCGCCTCGGGGCATTGCAGGCGCTGCCCTTCGACGGGCTGACCAAGGGTTTGCCCTTTGGTGCCGGCGGCATCACCCCGGCGCAGGTGGCGGCGCGGGGCTGGAACCTGCTGGCCGGCGATCTGCCGTTGCCCGCTGCGGTGATCCGCGAGGATATCCTGCGGGCCAACAGCCGGTGGATGGCGGCCTTTACCGCGGCCAACGGCCTGCGCATCGCCCCGCATGGCAAGACGACCATGGCGCCGGGGCTGTTTGACCTTCAGGCCGCCGATGGGGCCTGGGCGATCACCGCGGCGACGGCGCAGCAGGTGGCGGTCTGCCGCCGTTTCGGGGTGGCGCGGGTGCTGCTGGCCAACCAGCCTGTGGGCCGGGAAACGGTGGAATTCCTGGTTTCCTGCCTGTCCGGGGCGGACCGGATCGAGCTTTACTGTCTGGCCGACAGTGCCGAAGGCGTGGCCGCGCTGGCAACCGCAACGGCGGCCGCGCCGCCACCGGCCGACAACCCGCTGCGCGTTCTTGTCGAGGTGGGGGTCGCGGGCGGACGTACCGGGGCGCGCGACCACGACGCGGCGCTGGCAGTGGCGCGCGCGGTTGCGGCCGCGCCGGGGCTGGAACTGGCCGGGGTGGAATGCTTCGAGGGCATCCTGCCCGATGCTGCGGCGGTCGAGCGGCTGGTCGATGCGGTGGTTGCCATCGCGCGGGCGGTGGATGCCGAGGGCTTGGTCGCGGCAGACCGGCCGCTGGTGCTGACGGCTGGCGGCACGGCGTTCTTTGACCGGGTGGGCGAACGGTTTGGCGCTGCGCGTTTCGACCGGCCGGTGCTGCGGATCCTGCGCTCGGGCTGCTATCTGACGCATGACACGATGGGCTATGCCCGCGCCTTTGCCCGCATCAGGGCCGAGACCACGCTGACGTTGCCCGAAGGCGGGCTGGAGGCGGCGCTCGAAGTCTGGGCGCTGGTGCAGTCACGCCCCGAACCGGGGCGCGCGATTCTGACGATGGGCAAGCGCGACATCGGATTCGACGCCGGATTGCCACGGCCGGTGCGCTGGTTCCGCCCCGGCATGCCCGGCCCTGCGCCGATGCCCGAGGGCCACGAGGTGGTGGCGCTGAACGACCAGCACGCCCACATGACGCTTCCCGACGACAGCCCGCTGGCCTTTGGCGACATGGTCGCCTTCGGTATCGGCCATCCCTGCACCACCTTCGACCGCTGGCAACTGATCTGGCTGGTCGACAGCCGATACGGGGTGACGAATGCGCTTCGCACCTTCTTCTGACCGTTCCATGCCGCGAAACGGGCGCCGGTTGACCGCCCGTCGCGGTGCCCATAGCGTTTGCAAATAGTTGGATTCATTCGGTCTCGGGCCTTGAGGGGCCGGTTTGGAAGTTTCGCCGGACTGCGGTTGCCCTCGGGCAGCCTGCCTTGCAACGACTGTCGGGGAAAACGCGAATGCGCATCGGCCTGATCTGCATCACCCAGGAAACCAACGATTTCAATCCGGTGCCGACCCGGCTGGCGGATTTCGCAGCCTTCGGCATCCTCGAGGGCGAGGCGATGCGCCGGTCCGGCGAGGCCGAGCGTTCCATCGGCGGATACTTCGACGCCGTGCAGGCTTCGGGGCTGGATATCGAGACGGTGCCGATCATCCGCGCGAATGCCGTGGCCGGCGGGCGCATCAGCCGCGAGGCTTTCGATTTCTTTGCCGGAAAGATCGAGGCCGGGCTGAAGGGCGCCGGCAGGCTTGACGGGCTGGCGCTGCAACTGCACGGTGCCTGCGCGGCCGACGGCGAGGATGATGTCGAGGGGGCGCAGACCGAACTCTGCCGGCGCATCCTCGGCCCCGATGTTCCGATCGTGCTGGCGCTCGACCATCATGCCAACATCACGCGGCGGATCATCGCCAATGCCGATGCGATCGTCGGCCACCGCACCCAGCCGCATGTGCCATGGGATACCGGCAAGATCGGGGCGGAGCTGCTGTTCAGGGTCATGCAGGGCGCGGTTCGGCCGGTGATTGCCTGGCGCAAGATCCCGCTGCTGTCGCATCAGGAACAGTTCCTGACCGACCGCGCACCGATGAAGACATGGTTCGACCGCGCCCGGGCGATGGAGGACAACCCGAAGGTTCTGCATGTTGCGCCGTTTCCCATGCAGCCCTGGCTGGATGTGGCCGAAGGCGGCTGGGCTGTGACCGTCACGACCGACGGCGACCGGGCACTGGCCGAGACGCTGGCCGACGAGATGGCCGATATTGCCTGGTCGCTGAGGGCGGAATTCCAGAAGCAGACGGCCGTGCCGGTCGATGAGGCCCTGCGCCGGGCCGAGGCCGCGCCGAAGGGCATGATCTGCCTGTCCGACACCGGCGATACCGTCTTTGGCGGCGCGGCCGGCGACAGCAACCACATCCTCGAAGCGATGC
>SKWP01000131.1 GCA_007128865.1 Paracoccaceae bacterium | reverse complement strand
CTGCATCGGAATCGCCAGCAGCACCACCTGCGCGGTGGCAAGCGCGGCCTTCAGGTCGGGCTCCACGGTAATTTCGGGCGGCAGGGCCAGGCCGGGCAGGCGGCGGCGGTTTTCCCGCGTGCCGGCCATTTCGCGGGCATGGCCGGGGTCGCGGGCCCATAGTGTGACCGGCGCCTTCTGTGCCAGCGCCAGCGCCAGTGCGGTGCCGAATGCTCCTGCGCCCAGTATCGCAACGCCGGTCATGCCTTTGCCCCCTTGCGCCCGCCCCCGATCAGTGCCGGGCTGGATGTATCGAGCGGCCAGCGCGGCCGGGCCGAAAGGCGCATGTCGTCGACCTGTCCCAGCCTCAGCCGTTCGATCCCCGCCCAGGCGATCATCGCGGCGTTGTCCGTGCACAGCGCCAGCGGTGGCGCGATGAACCGCGCACCGGCCTGATCGGCGACGGCCTGCAGGGCGGCGCGGATCGTGGCATTGGCCGCCACCCCGCCGGCGACGGCCAGCGCCGGGATGCCGGGGCATGCGTCCAGGGCGCGGCGTGCCTTTTCGGCCATTACGTCGGTGACGGCGGCCTGAAACCCGGCGCACAGATCGGCGCGGTCGCCGCGCGTCAGCCCGCCTTGCGCTGCGACCAGCCCTTCGCACACCCGCCGTACCGCGGTCTTGAGGCCCGAAAACGACATGTCGCAGCCCGGCCTGTCCAGAAGCGGGCGCGGAAAGGCAAAGCGGGCCGGATCACCCTCGCTTGCCTCTGCCTCGACCGAAGGCCCGCCGGGCTGGGGCAGGCCCAGAAGCCGCGCGGCCTTGTCGAAAGCCTCGCCGGGGGCATCGTCGATGGTGCCGCCAAGGCGCGTGAAGGCTTCGGCGCCGTCGACACGCAGGAACTGACAATGCCCGCCGGAAACCAGCAGCATCAGATAAGGGAATTCCAGCCCGTCGGTCAGCCGCGGGGTCAGGGCATGGCCGGCAAGGTGATTGATCCCCAGCAGCGGCAATCCGGCTCCGGCGGCGATCCCCTTGGCGCACATCACGCCGGCCAGCACCCCGCCAATCAGCCCCGGCCCGGCGGTCACCGCCACCGCATCGAGGCCGTCAAGCCCGACACCGGCCTGTGCCAGCGCCTGTTCGACGCACAGATCGATGGTTTCGGCATGGGCGCGGGCGGCGATTTCCGGCACCACGCCGCCGAAGTCTGCGTGCAGATCTGTCTGGGCGGCCACGATGCTGGACAGGATTTCGGGCTTTTCCGGGGGGGCATGCCTGACAACCGCCGCGGCGCTGTCGTCGCAGCTTGATTCGATTCCCAGAACCGTCAGCACCCGTTGCATGGCTTGCCCCGAAACCGCGACGGGCCGGTTGCCCGCAACGCCATGTCCGGGTAGCACCGGCAGGCCCGCCCGACAATGCCCGCCCCGCCAGAGGCCCGCCGAATGCCCGATCCTGCCGTGCTGCTGATCCGCCCCAAGGCGCAGGCCGAACGGTTCGCCGCGCGGATTGGCCGCGCGCTGCCGCAGGCGCGTATTGTGATTTCGCCGCTGATGGAAATCCGGCCTGTCATGCCGGACACCCCGCTGCGGGGCGCGGCCGGGCTTGTGTTCACCTCCGAAAACGCTGTGGCCGCCGTCGAAGGCCATGACGGGCTGCACGATCTGCCGGTCTGGTGCGTGGGCGAGCGTACCGCCGCCGCCGCGCGTCGCGCCGGGTTTGTCAGGGTCGCTTCGGCGGCTTCCGATGGGGGCGATGCCGAGGGGCTGTTGCGGATGCTGCTGCGGCAACGGCCTGCCGGCCCCTTGCTGCATCTGCGCGGAACCCATGCTGCGGGCGATCTGGCAAGGCGGCTGACCGATGCAGGGGTGCCCTGCCTGCCGGTTGTCGTCTACGACCAGCCTTCGCGGCCCCTGAACCGGGCGGCGCTGGGCTTGCTTGCCGGGGCAGATCCGGTGCTGCTGCCGTTGTTCTCGCCCCGGTCGGCAAGGCTGTTTCTGGATGCAGCCGCCAGCATCGACGCGCCGCTTCATCCCGTTGCCATCAGCCCGGCGGCGGCGGCCGTCTGGCGTGCCGCGCGTGCCGATCCGCTGTGCATCGCGGCCCGTCCGGATGCAGAAGCGATGGTGGAGTCTTTGGTCGCAGCCTGGCACCGGATCGTTGCTTGAGGGCATCGGACCCCCGGTATAAGGTTGCCGCAACTGGCGGATTGCGCCCGGCGCAAGTGTTTTTCGAAAGGTGATGGCGCGTGGCACGCAAGCCCAGACCCCCCCGAACGGCAGGAGACGGCCCGAAACGGGATGATCGGGATCCGATCGAAAAAGTCTCAGACACCCAGCCTGCCGAGGCCGGCCCTGGCACCGTAACGCCAGACGAAGCCACGAGGGAACCGCAGCCGCAGGAAACGCAATCGGAAGAAGGCAAGCCAGCGGAACCGGCGCCGCCCGACGCGGGCATTGATGAAAAGCCCGCGCAGGAAGGCGGCCCTCTGGTGCTGGAAGCCGGGGCGCGCGCCACTGATGCGCCCGCGCCGGACCCTTCGGAAACCGCACATGCCGCCCAAGGGCCTGACGCGCCTGAACCCGGCGCAGGGGCAGCGGAACCGGCCCGCCCTGATGGCCCGGAAGGTGCCGGCAATGCGTATACGGCCGAACCGCCCGATGCCGGGACGTCGGCTGCTGTCCCGCCCGTTTCGCCACCGCCCCGCAGGCGCGCGGGATTGGCGCCGGTATTGCTGGGCGGGGCGCTGGCTGCGGTTCTGGGGTTTCTGGCCGCACAGTATTCCGACCCGCAAGGCTGGCCGTTTGCCGAACCCGCGCCGCTGGACGCCGCGGTGGCGGCACAGGCAGACAGGCTCGGCGCTCTGGAAACGGAACTTTCCGGGCTGCGCGACGCGATTGCCGATCTTGCCGCACCAGCGCCGGACACTGCCCTGACCGACGAGATGGAAACGATTCGCCAGGCGCTGGGCGACGGGCTGGCGGCGCTTTCGGGCCGTGCCGATACGCTCGATTCTGCCATGACCGCCCTGACGGGCAGGGTCGCGGCGCTTTCGGACCGGGTTGACACCATCGAGCGCGAACCCATCGACGGCATGGCCGATGCCGAGGCTGCGGTCGAATCCTACCGCCGCGAAGTTGCCGAATTGCGCGCCCTGATCGAATCGGTGATCGCCGACAACGAGGCGCTTCGGGCCGAGGCACAGGCGCAGATCGAGGCTGCCGAGGCGGCCGCAAGGGCTGCCCGGGCGCGTGGCGCCCTGATCCGGCTGGAGGCGGCGCTCGATGCCGGCGGCGACTTCGAGGCGCCCTTGCAGGAGCTTTCCGCAGCCGGCCTTGCGGTGCCGGCGGCGCTGGCCGATCACGCGCGCCAGGGGGTGCCGACCCGGGCCAGCCTGCAGGCCGGGTTTGCCCCCGCGGCCCGCGCTGCCCTTGCCGTGGCCCATCGCGACCTCGACGGCCTTGGTCTTGGCGAGCGGGTGGCGGCCTTCTTCTGGGTGCAGTTCGGTATCCGGTCGCTGACCCCGCGCGATGGCGATGACGCCGATGCCATCCTTTCCCGGGCCGAAGCGGCGCTGGCTGCCGACGATATCGGCCGCGCCCTTGACGAAATCGCCGGGCTTTCCGGGCCGGTGCGCGCAGCCCTTGACGCATGGTCTGCCGCTGCCGCCGTGCGGCACGAGGCGATGACCGCATTTGCCGCGCTCGCTGCGGAAATCGACACATTTTAGGGACGCCGCCGATGCTCTGGACCTTGCTGAAGATCGTGCTGTTCGTCGGGGCCGTTGCCCTTGTGACGCTGGGCGCGGAACGCCTGATCGGGATCGACGACGGTTTGCGCATCTCGGCGGCCGGGGTGGAAATCACGCTCGGGCCGCTGCAGACGGTGATCGTCATCGTGGCTCTGGTTGCGGTCATGTGGCTGTTGTTCCGGCTGGTGGCGCTGTTCGTCGCGGTGCTGCGGTTTCTCAACGGTGACGAAACTGCCCTGTCACGGATGTTCAGCCGCAACCGCGAACGGCGCGGTTTCGAGGCGCTGGCCGACAGTCTGGTTGCCCTGGCATCGGGAGAGCCGAAAACGGCCATGACCCGCGCGCAGAAGGCCGAAAAGCTGCTCGGCCGGCCCGATGTGACCCGGCTGTTGTCGGCGCAGGCCGCCGAAATGCAGGGAGACCACAAGGCGGCACTGGAAGACTACAAGGCGCTTCTGGCCGATCCGCGCACCAAGTTCGCCGGATTGCGCGGTGCCCTGCGGCAAAAACTGGCTACCGGTGACCGCCAGCTTGCCCTGAAACTTGCCGAAAAGGGTTTTTCGCTGAAGCCCGGCCATGACGAAATGCAGCAGACCCTGTTGCAGCTTCAGGCCGAACACCGGGCATGGGCAGGGGCAAGGCGCACGCTCGAGGCCCGGCGCAGCAGCGGCGCATTGCCCAAGGACGTGTTCCGCCGCCGCGATGCGGTGCTGGCGCTGCAGATGGCCGACGACCTTGCTGCACAGGGCGAAACGGGCCGCGCCAAGGACATCGCCATCGAGGCCAACGGGCTTTCGCCGGGGCTGGTG
>SKWP01000355.1 GCA_007128865.1 Paracoccaceae bacterium | reverse complement strand
TCGCCCGCCGCGGCCGCGAACTGGGGATCGACACCGATCCGCACGAACGGGTGCATCAGCAAATCCTGCGCATCGAACGCGGCATTTGCCAGCCGTCGCCCGACCTCGCCGAGGGGATACTGTAGTCCGGCGGCCGACCCGATGGAATCGGGTCGGGCCTGCTTTGGCCATTGATTTGCGGCGCGGTTTACCCGATCCTGTCATCGCTCCGGTCGGATTGCGCACAGGCAAGCGCAGTCTTCGGGCAAAGGCCCGCATCTTGCCGGTCGTGCTGCCTTCGGGGTCGCATGGCGCGACGATGCGCTTGTTTCGCCTTGGCAGGCTGGTACACTTCACGCAAAGCCGCCCGGCTGCCGGGTGGTGTTCCGCCTGATGCGGAGAAGGATCAGGGAAACGCGCACGCCATGTCGTCCAGCCAGCGGCCAGACCCGCTCCAGCCCCAGCGCCTGACCTTCGGCGAGAAGTTCCGGCTGCAAACCTGGCTGATGGGAATCATCGCCTTTGCGATCATGCTCTACATGCTGATCGCGGCCAAGTTCGTGCTGATATCGCTGGTGATCGCGATCATCCTGTTCTCGCTTACCTCGGATGCGATCAACTCGATTGCACGCCTGCGCATCGGGTCGCTGCGAATCACCAACTGGCTTGCCTCGATGACGGCGGTGCTGCTGATCGCAAGCGGGCTGCTGACGCTTTCCGGGCTGGTCCTGTCGCAGGTCAATACGGTGCTGACCACCACGCTCGCCTATACCGAACAGGCGCAGTTCGCGGTGGCCGAACTGTTTTCCTTCATGGGCGAGGATGTGGAAGCGGCAGTCCTGGCCTCGATGCGTTCCATCGAGTTTTCGGGCTACCTGCGCACCGCAGCGGGGCAGGCGGGCAACCTGCTTTCCGCGGTGGTTCTGATCATCCTGTTCGTGGCATTCCTGTTTGCCGAGCGCATCTGGTTTTCGACCAAGCTGGTCAACCTGCTGGGCGACGAGGCCCAGGCCGACCGGGTCAGCCGGGTCATCGGGTCGATCATCCGCAATGTGAACTATTACCTGCTGGTCAAGACGCTGGTCAGCGCCGCCACCGGCTTTCTGATCTTCCTGCTGATGTCGCTGTTCTCGCTGGAATTCGCCACCGCGATGGGCATCCTGACCTTCGTTCTGAATTTCATTCCGAATATCGGTTCGATCATTGCCACGCTGGTGGTGGCGGTCGTGGCCTATATCCAGCTTGCCGATCCGGCGGCCACGCTTGTCGTGTTTCTGGTGGCCGGGGCGATCCAGTTCACCATCGGCAATATCATCGATCCGATGCTGATGGGGCGCGCGCTGCGGCTTTCATCCTTTGGCATCATCATGTCGCTGGCCTTCTGGGGGCTGGTCTGGGGCATTCCGGGGATGTTTCTGGCCGTGCCGATCATGGTGGCGGTCATGATCGTGTGCTCGCACATCCCGCAGTTGCGGCCGGTCGCCATCCTGCTTTCGCGCGAGGGGCTGCCGGAAACCGATCACGAACCGCCCAGCCTTCGCCGCCCGCGGGGCGACGCGGCCACCGAATCACAGCAGCGCAAGCCTGCTGCGTGAAGCCGTGACCTGCTGATCCCGTATCAGTCGGCGTTCGCCGGTGTACTGAGGGTTCCGCCCTCCCATTCGCCGGAGATCACTTCGCCACCGGCATAGCGCAACACGCCCTGACCATGGCGGCGCCCGTCGAGGAAATGCCCCTCATAGACATCGCCGTTGGCGTAGGTCGCGACACCTTCGCCGGTAATCGCGCCGCGTTCCCAGGCGCCCTCATAGCGAAAGCCGTCGGGCATTTCGAGCGTCCCCTGACCATGACGCTCGCCGCTGGCGAATTCACCGCGATAGACCGAGCCGTCGGGGTAGGTTGCCTCGCCCTGCCCGTGGCGCTGTCCGGCGACCCATTCACCTTCGTAACGGTAGCCGTCCGGAAAGGTCATTACCCCGAAACCGTGGTTCTGGCCGTTGCGGAAGCCGCCTTCATAGATCACCCCGTTGGCATAACGCGCGATACCTTCGCCTTCGATCACGCCGCCTGACCATCCGCCCTCATAGCTGCTGCCATCGGCATAGACGATGCGGCCGGTCCCGTCGGCAACCCCGTCGCGGAACTGGCCTTCATAGCGCGATCCGTCGGCATAGACGGCAACCCCGAGGCCCTCGATCCTGCCGGCGACCCAGCTGCCTTCATAGACAAATCCGCTGGCGCCTTCGAAACGGCCGGTGCCATGGCGGGCGTCGTTTTCGAATTCGCCCTCATAGCGCGAGCCGTCGGCATAGGTCATCACACCCCGGCCATGCCGTTCACCGTTCACGAAGCTGCCTTCGAAGATGTCGCCATCGATCCGGGTCAGGCGCCCCTCGCCATGCATCTGCCCGGCAAGCCAGGTGCCTTCGTATTCCGTCCCGTCGGACAGCGTGATGGTGCCCTGGCCCGACCTTTCGCCATCTTCGATGCCGCCGCGGTAAACGGCACCATCGGCATAGGTGACGGTGGCCTGACCCTGCTTGGCGCCGTCGACCCAGTCGCCTTCATACCGATAGCCGCCGGGGCTTTCCATCACCCCGGTACCGTGGTGGCGGCCATCGCGGAACTGGCCGCGGTAGATCACGCCGTTGGCATAACGCACCACACCTTCGCCGGTCATGGCGCCGTCGACCCAGTCACCCTGATAGGTGCCGCCATCGGAAAAGGTGATCAGCCCGGTGCCATGGGGCTTGCCGCGCAGAAAGCTGCCCTCGTAGACCGAGCCGTTCGGATACCGCGCCACGCCCTGACCGGTAATCTCGCCGTCCACCCATTCGCCGGTGTATTCGAAGCCGTTGGGCAACCGGTAGGTTCCCTGGCCATGCTGGCGACCGTCGCGGAAGGTGCCTTCGTAGATGCCGCCGTTGTCGTACTGACGAACCAGAACCTCGCCGTCCTGGGCCTGAACGGCCGGGGCCGAAGCCACCGCGATGGCTACCGCCGCTGCCAGACGGGCCGCGCCGCCATTGCCGCGCGTCGCGCCGGCATCCCTGTCCGATGCGCTGCCCGGCACCTCGTACTGACCCATGATACGCCGCCCCGTGGTCCTGTTGATCCTGCGATGCCGGAGCCTAATTGACCCCCCGGCGCGTGGCAAGCGTTTCGCCTTGTCGGCGCTTTCAACTGTGCGCCAGTCCGTCTATGAGGGCGACGCATCTGCAGGGGATCGCGATGGCGGAACGTTTCCGGCTGACACTGGCGCAGCTCAACCCCACGGTCGGCGCGATCGACCACAACGCCCGCATGGTTCGGGATGCATGGCGGGCGGCGCGCGACGCAGGCGCGCAGATGATCGCCTTTCCCGAGATGTTCCTGACCGGGTACCAGACCCAGGATCTGGTCATGCACCCGGCCTTCCTGAGCGATGTGGAAGACCGGCTTGCAGGGCTGGCCAGCGAATGCGCCGACGGCCCGGCAATAGGGCTTGGCGCACCGCTGCGGCGCAACGGGCGGCTGTACAACGCCTGGCATGTGATGCAGGGCGGCGCCGTTGTGGCGCGCATTGCCAAGCATCACCTGCCCAACGAAAGCGTCTTTGATGAATGCCGCCTGTTCACGTCCGGCGATATCGCCGGCCCCTACCGCATCGGTCCGCTGCGCATCGGCACCCCGATCTGCGAGGACGCGTGGTTTCCCGATGTGGCCGAGGCCCAGCAGGAATCGGGCGCGCAGATCCTGCTGGTGCCCAATGGATCACCCTATTCGCGCGGGCGGCTCGATACCCGCATGATGCACATGGTGGCGCGCGTGGTCGAAACCGGCCTGCCGCTGGTCTATCTCAACATGGCCGGCGGGCAGGACGATCAGGTGTTCGACGGGGCCAGCTTCGTGCTGAATCCCGGCGGGCGGCTGGCGGTGCAGCTGGCCCCGTTCGACGAAACGCTTGTGCATGTCGATTTCGAGGAAACGCCCGAAGGTTGGCGTGCGCTTCCGGGCGACCTGGCGAACCAGCCCGACGCGTGGGAACAGGATTACCGCGCCATGGTCACGGGGCTGCGCGATTATGTCCGCAAGTCCGGCTTCGAAAGCGTGCTGCTGGGCCTGTCCGGCGGGGTCGATTCGGCGCTTGTGGCTGCTATCGCCACCGACGCGCTGGGTGCCGGGCGGGTGCATTGCATCCTCCTGCCGTCGCGGTTTACCGCGCAGGGGTCTGTCACCGATGCTCAGACCATCGCCGCGGCGCTGGGCTGCCGGCTCGACACGCTGCCGATAGACGGCCCGCACACCGCCATGGAGGCCGCGCTGGCGCCGCTGATGGCCGGCACCGCCCAGGACGCGACCGAGGAAAACCTGCAATCGCGCATCCGCGGAACGCTGCTCATGGCGCTGTCGAACAAGTTCGGCGGTCTGTTGCTGACCACCGGCAACAAGTCGGAACTGGCGGTCGGATACGCCACCATCTACGGCGACATGAATGGCGGCTACAACCCGATCAAGGATCTTTACAAGACGCGGGTCTTTGAAACCTGCCGCTGGCGCAACGCCAACCACCGGGCGTGGATGGCCGGCCCGGCCG
>SKWP01000220.1 GCA_007128865.1 Paracoccaceae bacterium | reverse complement strand
GGCAGTGCAGAAATCAGAGGCGGGGCGGGTGCAGGGCGAAGACGTCGAGATCGACCTCAGGGAGGTGGTGGGCATCCTGCGCCGCCAGCAACGGCTGATCCTGCTGACTGTCGCCCTGATCGTCGGTGCGGCGCTGGTCTATGTGCTGACCGCGACGCCCATCTATCGCGCCACCGCCCTGGTGCAGATCGAGGTCGGTTCGGGCAACCTGCTGGACGCTTCGGGCCAGGGGGCGATCCAGAGCGCCACCGCCAACGCCCGCGTCGACAGCGAGGTCGAGATCCTGCGCAGCGAGGCCACGGCGCTTGCGGTGGTCGAGGCCCGGCAGCTATTCAGCGACGCGGAATTCGGCCCGCGCCTGGGCATGCTGGAAAGGATCGGCACCGCTGTCGGGCTTGATCTGTCGCGCGGCGGGTTGCGGCGCGCTGTGGGGCTCGGTTCGGCCGAGGATGCCGGCGGAGAGGCGCTGATCCAGTCCACCCTGCGGCGGTTCCAGTCGGCCACCGATATCCGGCGCCGCGGTCTGACCTATCTGATTGCCATCTCGGTATCCTCGGAAAGCCCGCGGCGCGCGGCGGAACTGGCCAACGCCATGGCCGAGGTCTATATCGAACGCCAGCTGCGCACCAAGACGCAATCGACCATCGCCTCGCGCGACATCCTCAGCCGGCAGCTTGAAAACGCCCGCCGCGACCTCGCCGCGGCCGAAGACGCGCTGAACCTGTTCATCGAACAGAACCTTGCGCGGCTCGAGGCCGAAACCGGCGATGCCGCCGTCGCCCGGCTGCGCCAGCGGCTCGAACAGGCGCAGGCCGGCCAGCGCGAAAGCCAGGTCGCCATCGACGAGGTGCAGCTTGCACTGGCCGCGGGTGACTGGGAAACGGTCTCGCAGCGGCTGGGCGATGCCGCGGTGCAGGAACTGGAACGCCAGCGCCGGGCGCTCGAAACCCGGCTTGCCGGGGCTGCCACGGGTTCGGCGGAAGCCATCGATCTGCGCGCGGCCCTTGCCAATCTCGAATCCGACCTGGCGCAGCGGTCGCAGGCCGCGCTGGGCGATCTGCGCAGCGAGGTGACGCGCCTTTCCGCCATGGAAGGCGATATCCGCGATTCCCTGCGCGAGAGCCTGCTGCAGGGCGATCTTTCCTCGGCGATGTTGTCGGAACTGTTCGGGCTGCAGCAGGCGGCCGGCGTGGCACGCAACCAGTACCAGACGCTGCTGTCGCGGGTGCAGGATTTCGGCGCGCTGGTGAACCTGCAGATGGCCGATGCGCGGGTGGTGTCCGAGGCCCTGCCGCCCAACAACCCCAGCGCCCCGAACCGACGGCTGGTGCTGGGCGCCGCAGCGGTGGCCGCGCTGGGGCTCGGCATCGGGCTGGCGTTTCTGAACGAATATTATGTCGGCGGGGTGACTTCGGCCAACCAGCTGCGCAACGTGCTGGGCGAACATGTGCCTGCCACCATCCCGCTTCAGGATCTGCGCAAGGAACGGCTGGCGGTTGCCGACCAGATCATCGAGGCGCCGCTGTCGCCCTATTCCGAAACCTTCCGACGATTGCGATCTGCCGTCGACCTTGCCCTGCGCGATATCCCGCCTGCCGAGGGCGGTGCGGGGCGCGTGGTGCTTGTCTCCTCCGCGCTGCCGGCCGAGGGCAAGTCGACCGCCGCCATCGCGCTGGCGCGCACCTATGCCGCGGCCGGCGTGCCGACCCTGCTGATCGATGCCGACATGCGGCGGCCGTCGCTGCACAGCTATCTCAATGTCAGCAGCGAGGTCGGGCTGCTCAACTACCTGCGCGGCGACGAGGGTACCCGCGACACCCCGATCCAGCCGATCCAGGATCCGCTCAGCCCGCTGACGGTGATCACCGGCGGCGGCCGGTCGAACGAGCCCACCGACCAGCTGCTTTCCAGCCAGACCTTTGCGGCGCTGCTGCAGGCCGCCCGCGACCGCTTTGCGATGATCCTGATCGATTCGCCGCCGGTGCTGCCGGTTGTCGATGCGCGCTATCTGGCCCGGTATTCGGACGTTCTGCTGCTGATCGTGCGGCAGGCCACCACCACCCAGAGCGAAGCCCGCACCGCCGCACAGCAGCTGCACGAGATGATGCGCCCCGAGGCGCGGCTGCTGGGCGTGCTGAGCCACGAACAGCGCCACCGCAAGCCCGGTTATTACTATCGCGGGCGCTATTACGACTATTACGGCGGCGATACCTGATACCCGCGCCGTCTGATCGGTTCGGCAAGCACGGGCGGCGACCGCCCGAAGCCGGCGAAGTTCAGGGCAACCAGAGCAGCTGCAGATCGGCGACATTGGTGCCGGTCGGGCCGGTCATCAGCAGATCGCCGCAAGCGGCGAGGGCGGTGTGGGAATCGTTGCGCGCCAGCGCAGATTCGGGGTCGACGCCGGCGGCGCGCATCCGCGACGGGCTGGCGGCGTCAACCAGCCCGCCGGCGGCGTCGGTGGGGCCGTCGCGCCCGTCGGTGCCGCCCGACAGGAAGGCCCAGTCATCTGGCCAGCCACCCTGCACCGCGGCGCCCAGCGCCACCCGCAGGGCCAGTTCCTGATTGCGCCCGCCCAGCCCGTCCCCGGCCAGCCGCACGGTGGTTTCGCCGCCCCACAGGTGCAGCCCCGGCGCGCGTGCCGCCAGAATGCGCGCTGCGGCCTCGGCCACGTCGCCCACCAGCGGCGCGGGCGCGACATGCACCGCCACGCCTTCGGCCCGCGCGGCAGCGGCGATGGCGGCAACCGACTGCGCGTTCGATCCGATCAGCCGGTTGTCGGCGTCGGGTACCGGCGCGACCGTGCCCGCCGGCGCCGAAAGATGCCGGCGCACCGCTTCGGGCAATGCCGGCCACAGGCCAAGCGCGCGCAGCCGCTGCGCGGCCTCGGCACGGCTGCCGATCGCGGGCAGCGTCGGCCCGGAGGCGACCGCCCGCAGGTCATCCCCGATCACATCCGAAAGGATCAGCGCCGTCACCCCGGCCGGTGCCGCGGCACGGGCCAGCCCGCCGCCCTTGATGCGCGAAAGCTGCTGACGGATCAGGTTGACCGTCACGATATCGGCACCCGAACCCAGCAACAGCCGGTTGACCGCCGCCTTGTCGTCCAGCGTCAGCCCGGCGGCGGGCGCCGGCAGCATCGCCGATCCGCCGCCCGAAACCAGCAGCAAGAGCCGGTCACCCGCACCCAGCCCCGCAGCCCGCGCCAGCACCGCCGCAGCCGCCGCAGCGCCGGCCTGATCCGGCACCGGATGCCCGGCGATGTGCAGTTCGGCCCCTGCCGGCCCCGGCAAAGCCCCGGCGCCGGTCACGACCAGCACATGCGATGGCGCAAACCCCTGCATCGCAAGCGCTTCCTGTGCCGCACGGGCCATGGCCCCGGCCGCCTTTCCGACCGCCATGATCTCGACACGGCCGCCGGTGTCCGGGGCCGGCAAGGGCGTGGATGCCAGCGCGACCCGAACGGCCGCCGCCGGATCGGCAGCGGCAATGCCGGCCGCGAACATCCCGGTCAGCCAGGCACGGCGCGTATTGCAGGTATCCTTGCAAGTCATTGCCACCGCATGCCGCCAATGCCTGCAGCGCGCAAGTCCCCAATCCCGCGCCGGGACCGCAACACAGGGCAGGTTGCATCGCGCGCATGGACATATTACATTATCGAGATATTTCGTATGGCGCACGTCAGGCGCAGCACGCATCCGGAAGGACACAGCTCATGGCCACCGCAACCGCCGCGCCAGCCGCCCAGCAGGAACAGGAACGGCCGCAGATTGCCGGTTCCGAACCGTCGCCGGAACAGATGATGGCCAATGCGGCAGCGGCTGCAAGCTATCTCAAGGCATTGGCGCATGAGGGCCGGTTGATGATCCTGTGCCACCTTTCGACCGGCGAGAAATCGGTCGGCGAGCTGGAGGAACGGCTGGCGATGCGTCAGGCCGCCGTCAGCCAGCAGCTGGCCCGGCTGCGGCTGGAAGGGCTGGTCACCGCGCGCCGGGACGGCAAGACCATCTATTATTCGCTCGGCGATCCGCGGGCGCGCAAGGTCATCGAGACCATGTACGAGATGTTCTGCAAGGCGTCCTGCTGAGCTCGGGCGTCCCCGCCGCCCCGTTCCCCGCGCGGACGACACCAGTGTTGGCGGCCTGTCCGAAGATTGCCGACGCCCGCCCGGAGCCCATGTTGGACGATCGCCGGGACGCGGCGGACAGCAGGCGGCAGCCACCCGAGCCGGTGCTCAGCCCTCGCAGGCCCCGTGCCGGAGCAGGGTGATCCAGCTGTCGCCATAACGTCGCCGGTCGATCAGCACGAAACCATCCGGCGGTTCCATGGCCGAACGCTCTTCCCAGATCACCACCGCACCGGGCGCGATCCAGCCCCCCGCCAGCGCCGAGGCCAGCGCAAGCTCTCCGAGGCCCCGGCCATAGGGCGGATCCAGAAACACAAGGCCGAACGGGGCGCCCCGGCATTCCCCCAGCCGCGTGGCATCGCGACGAAACACCCGGGTCGCGCCCATCGCCTGCATCCGCTCGATGTTGCGGCGCAGAAGCGCCCGTGCCGCGG
>SKWP01000329.1 GCA_007128865.1 Paracoccaceae bacterium | reverse complement strand
GCGCCTGCGACGCGTTCGACGAATGCCTTGATCTCGCTCTGGGGCAGGGCACCCTGAAAGCCGTCAACCGGCTGGCCCTGCCAGAAGGCATAGACGGTCGGGATCGACTGGATGCGCAGCTGTGCGGCGATGGCCTGGTTTTCGTCGACGTTGATCTTGACCATCCGGACCCGGCCGCGCAGCGCCTGCACCGCCGCTTCCAGCGCCGGGCCAAGCGTCTTGCAGGGGCCGCACCATGGCGCCCAGAAATCGACGATGACAGGAACCTCGCGGCTTGCCTCGATCACCTGGGCCATGAAGTCGCGCTCGGTTCCGTCGATCACGAGGCCGGTCTGCGCCGCGTTTCCGTCGGCCGCGCCGTTGCCCTGGCCAAATCCCAACATTTCCGTCCCCTTGATCAGTCTGGTTTCCTCTGCCGCCTATATGAGGCCGACAGGCGCCGAGGCCAAGGGGCAAGCGGCCTGCGGGTTGCGGCACCGCGGCAGCCCCTGCCGGCGCACGGGCGGGCAAGGGCAGCTGGCCGACCGGGCCGGCCAAACGGACCCCGCATCACAGATCGAATCGCGCCAGCACCGGCGCATGGTCCGAGGGCTGTTCCCAGCCGCGCACCGGGCGCAGGATGCGCGAGCCATGCGCGGCGGCGGCAATGTCCCGGCTGGCCCAGATATGGTCAAGCCGCCGGCCGCGGTCGGCGGCATCCCAGTCGCGGGCACGGTAGGACCACCAGGAATAAAGCCTGCCGTCGGGAATGTCGGCGCGCGTCACGTCGACCCAGCCGCCGCCTTCCTGTGCGCGGCAGAGCCCCTCGACCTCGACCGGGGTGTGGGAAACGACCTTGAGCAGCGCCTTGTGGTTCCAGACATCATCCTCGCGCGGGGCGATGTTCAGGTCGCCGACCAGGATCGAACGGGTCGGGGCGGCATCGCGCCCCCAGGCCCGCAGCTCGTCAAGGAACTGCAGCTTGTGGGCGAACTTCTCGTTCGCCTCCGGGTCGGGAATGTCACCGCCTGCCGGGATGTAGAGATTGTGGATCAGCGTGCCGTCTTCCAGCCGGGCGGCGACGTGGCGCGCATCGCCCTTTCCGCACCAGTCGATATGCCCCGCATCCTCGATCGGCAGGCGTGACAGGATCGCAACACCGTTGTAGCCCTTCTGCCCCCGCGCAACCGCATGGCCCCAGCCCATCGCCGCGAAGAGATCGAGCGGCATCTTGTCCAGCGGGCTCTTGCATTCCTGCAGGCACAGGATGTCCGGGGCTTCCTCGCGCAGCAGCCGCTGCACCAGGCCGGCGCGCAGACGGACGGAATTGATGTTCCAGGTGGCGACGGTGATCGGCATTCGGCTTTCCCCTTTCGGGCTGCTGAAACCACGGGCAGGGGCCGGGTGCAAGGCTGCCGCCTGTCAGGAACGCAGCACCAGCCGGCTGCGCGGGGTCAGCCGGGCAACGATCCACAGCAGGTCCGCGCGGCGGAAGGCGACACAGCCGGCGGTCGGAAACCGCGGCCGCCGCCACAGATGCAGAAAGATCGCCGAGCCGTTACCCGGCACCGGATCGGGCCGGTTGTGGCCGGTGGTCAGCAGGATGTCATAAAGCCGGTCGGGGCGGTGCAGCCGTTCGTGCCCGGCCGGGTGCGGCAGCCGCACCGGCTGGTTGTAGTCGCCATGCTGCGGGTCGTCGCACCAGCCATCGCGGGGGCCGATGGGCAGGGCGCGGCGGGGCAGGGCGCTGCCGGCAACCCTGTCGGGGCGGTAGAGCACCGCGCCGATGGGGAAGACCCCGGCGGGGCTGGCGCCGTCGCCCTCGCGCTTGTCGGGCCGGATACCGCCGTGCCCGACCGCACAGGGAAAGACCCGCCCGCGGAACCGGCATCCGCGGCGGGTGACAACCAGATCTGCGGCGTTTGCGGGCGGCCGATTGCCGGTCAAAGCAGATGCCCGGACTTCGCGGCCTTGGTGGCCAGATAGGCGGCATTCTGGGTGGTTTCGCCTACGCGCAGCGGCACCCGTTCGGCCACCCGGATGCCGTTGGATTCGAGCATCCGCATCTTGGCGGGGTTGTTGGTCAGCAGCCGGACCGCCGCAAAGCCCATGCGCCGCAGCAGCGAAGCGCCGATGCGAAAATCGCGTTCGTCATCCTCAAAGCCCAGCCGGTGGTTGGCCTCTACCGTGTCAAAGCCCTGATCCTGCAGCGAATAGGCGCGCATCTTGTTGGCCATCCCGATGCCGCGCCCTTCCTGGTTGAGATACAGCAGCACCCCGGCCCCTTCGCGGCCCATCTGCGTCAGCGCCGCACGCAACTGTGCGCCGCAGTCGCATTTCAGACTGCCCAGCACATCGCCGGTGAAACAGGCCGAATGCAGCCGCGCCAGCACCGGGGCGCTGCGCGACGGGCTGCCGATCTCGATGGCGTAATGCTCTACCCCGCCATCGTCGGGGCGGAACACATGCACCCGGCCGGCGGCGGCGGCGGCCATGGGCAGGCGGGCATTGATGACCGGATGCAGCGGCGCCGTGCGGTAAAGCTCCGGCTCGGCCCGGGCCATGTCGATGAACGTGAGCCCATGCGCGGCGGCAATGCCGGCGGGGTCGTCCACCGCCAGAACCAGCGCCGCCGGCAGCAGCTGCGCCGACTTGGTCAGCACCAGTGCGGCGCGGTGCAGCCCCGCGCTGCCCCCGCGTTCGCTGACCAGCGGCCCCTTCATCGGGCTGGCCAGATCATCGGCCGGGTCGGCCAGCGCGCGGATCCAGCGCAGGCCGGAATTGGCCGGCACCCGGATGCGGGCAAGATCGCCGTCATAGGCGCGCGCCTTGAGCGTCGCGGCGCGGTGGGCTGTCAGTGCCAGAACCGGCGTGCCGCCCAGCAGCCGGATTTCGGCCAGGCGCACGGCATCGAGCGATTCGGCAGCAACCACCAGCGCCCCGGTGCCGGCCTCGGCCAGCACCACGGGCACCCCCATGCGCAGATCTGCGCGGGCGCGGTTGAGCTGTTCTACGATACTGGGGCCGAGTGGAGAGGCTGCTGGGGTCATGCCGGGGCTGCTGTCTGGGTGGATGACCCTTCATAAGCCGCGGGATCGGAAAAGTGAAACATTTCCCCCAAATCCGACACGTCGGCGTGAGATCGCTGTAGCAATTCTTGGATGCACCGGCCGGCGCACGCATCTGGCAGCCACCAGGCAACCCCTGCATGAAGGACAAGCCCATGACGAAACTGAAGAAGATCCTGCTGGTGGACGATGACGACGACCTGCGCGAGGCGCTGTCGGAACAGCTTGTGGCAACCGAGGACTTCGACGTGTTCGAGGCCGCCAACGGCGCCGAGACCATGGAAAAGGTCAAGGCCGGCCCCTATGACCTTGCCATTCTCGATGTCGGCCTGCCCGATACCGACGGGCGCGAACTGTGCCGGCGGATGCGCAAGCAGGGGGTGAAGTACCCCGTCGTCATGCTGACCGGGCATGACAGCGATTCGGACACCATCCTGGGGCTCGATGCCGGCGCCAACGACTATGTGACCAAGCCGTTCAAGTTTCCGGTGCTGCTGGCCCGCATCCGCGCCCAGCTGCGCCAGCACGAACAGTCCGAGGATGCGATCTTCCAGCTCGGGCCCTATACCTTCAAGCCGGCGATGAAGATGCTCTATGACGAGCGTGACCGAAAGATCCGCCTGACCGAGAAGGAAACCAACATCCTGAAGTTCCTGTATCGGGCGCCCGAAGGCGTGGTGCCGCGCGACGTGCTGCTGCACGAGGTCTGGGGCTACAACGCCGGCGTGACCACCCACACGCTGGAAACCCACATCTACCGGCTGCGCCAGAAGATCGAGCCCGATCCCTCCAACGCGCGCCTGCTGGTGACCGAATCGGGCGGCTACCGGCTGGTCAGCTGACGACACCCCGCGCGCGCCCGGGTCATGGCGCGCTTCCTCCCTGTGGACTGGCCCGGGCCTGTGTGCCCGGGCCTTTTTTTGCGGCCTGCCCTCGCTACTACCGGGGCTCCAGCGTCAGGTCGATATCGGCGGTCAGGTTGCGGCGGTCACTCGTGTCGAAGCGGGTGCTGCCGGGACGGGGGATGGCGAACAGCTCCGCCTCCAGCCGGCCGGACAGGTGCAGCCGGTCCCCGTCGCGGCGCAGTTCCTCGCGGACAAAGCGCGACTCGCCGATTTCGTTCTGCGCGTCATTGGCGTGCAACGTGCCGGGCGGGCCGTGCAGGATGACATGGAGATACCGGACCACCTGGCGCCCGCCCATGAACAGCAGGTCGATCTCGAGAGTTCCCTCGGGCAGGTCATCGGCCGGTCCGCCGGGGTCAGGAAAGGCGCGGATGCGCACCATCACGCTGCCGTTCTCGTCCTCCCAACGGGCGGACGGCAGGCCGTCAGCGGTGTGCAGGTGCCATTCCTGCGCCGTACCATCGACGGTGCCGGACAGGCTACCCCCCGCCTGAGTGACGGCCGGCACCGTGGCCAGCACAAAGGCAAGCGCAATACAGGTCTGGTGTTTCATGGCGGCCTCCCCAGGCATCTTTCCGCGATTCTAGCAGCGCGGTCCCGGCCCGCCGATG
>SKWP01000473.1 GCA_007128865.1 Paracoccaceae bacterium | reverse complement strand
CCGCATCGATGGCCGCGGCGATGGTTTCGGGGCGTTCATAGTCGAGAAGCAGGCATTCCAGCCCCTCGGCCCGCAGCCGTTCGCAGTCACGCTCGGCCCGGCATGTGGCAAAGACCTGCCACCCCCGCCCGGCAAGCGCATGCGCGGCATGGTGGCCGATCCCCGAGGAACAGCCGGTAATCAGTACACTGCGCTTCACACCACATCCCCTTCGGCAGGTGCTGCTACTTACACCGCCGGCGCGGCATCGCAAGCGCCAATGGGGGCTGGACCGCCGGCCGCGACGGGCCTACACCCGGCCCATGACCGATACACATGATCCAGCGCCGGACACCCAAAGCGAACCGCTGCGCCGGGCGCTGGGGTCGCGATATCTGCAATATGCGCTGTCGACCATCATGCACCGGGCGCTGCCGGACGCGCGCGACGGGCTCAAGCCGGTGCACAGGCGCATCCTCTTTGCGATGCGCGAGCTGCGCCTCGCCTCGAACGGGCCATTCCGGAAATGCGCCAAGATTTCGGGCGACGTGATGGGCAACTACCACCCTCACGGCGATCAGGCGATCTATGACGCGCTGGCGCGGCTCGCACAGCCGTTCAACATGCGCTACCCGCTGGTGGACGGTCAGGGCAACTTTGGCAATATCGACGGCGACAACCCCGCCGCCGCCCGCTATACCGAGGCCCGCCTGACCGCGGCGGCCGAGGCGCTGCTTGAGGGGCTGGACGAGGACGCGGTCGATTTCCGCCCCAACTACGACGGCACCCTGACCGAACCGGTGGTGCTGCCGGCCGCTTTCCCGAACCTGCTGGCCAACGGCGCCAGCGGTATCGCGGTGGGCATGGCCACCAATGTCCCGCCGCACAACCTGGACGAGCTGATCGCCGGATGCCTCGCGCTGATCGAAAATCCCGATCTGGACGACGCGGCACTGCAGGCGCTGATCCCCGGGCCCGACTTTCCCACCGGCGGCACTTTGGTGGAGCCGCCCGAGAGCATTGCCGAAACCTATCGCACCGGCCGGGGCGCCCTGCGGCTGCGCGCCACCTGGGAGGTCGAGCAGCTGCCCCGCGGCGTATGGCAGATCGTCGTGCGCGAAATCCCCTATCAGGTGCAGAAATCGAAGCTGATCGAACGCATTGCCGAACTGATCCAGACCCGCAAGGTGCCGATCCTGGCCGATGTGCGCGACGAAAGCGCCGATGATGTGCGCATCATCCTCGAACCGCGGTCGCGCAATGTGGACCCCGAGGTGCTGATGGGGCTGATGTATCGCAACTGCGACCTGGAAGTGCGCTTTTCGATGAACATGAACGTGCTCATCGACGGCCGCACGCCGAAGGTGTGCAGCCTGCGCGAGGTGCTGCGCGCCTTTCTCGACCATCGCCGCGCGGTCCTGCGGCGCCGCGCCCTGTACCGTCTTGGCCGGATCGACCAGCGTATCGAGGTGCTGGAAGGGCTGCTGGTGGCTTTCCTCAACCTCGACCGGGTGATCGACATCATCCGCTATGACGACGCCCCCAGGGACGCGCTGATGCGCGAGGGCTGGGAAAAGCCCTATGTGCGGGCCACATCGGAAGCCGACTACATTCCCCCGCCGCCACGCCGGGACGGCCACGACAGCGACGGCCTGACCGAAACCCAGGCCGAGGCGATCCTGAACATGCGGCTGCGCGCCCTGCGCCGGCTGGAAGAGATGGCGCTGCGCAAGGAATATGACGCGCTGCTGAAGGAACGCGCCGGGATCGAGGATCTGCTGGCATCCGACCGGCTGCAGTGGAAGCGCGTGGCGGCCGAACTGGCCGAGGTCCGGTCGCGCTTTGGCGCCGAAACGCCGGGCGGCGCCCGGCGCACGCTGCTGGCCGAGGCCCGCACGGTCGAGGATGTGCCGATCGAGGCGATGATCGACCGCGAGCCGGTGACCGTGGTCTGTTCGCGCATGGGCTGGATCAGGGCGATGAAGGGCCACCTTGCCCCCGACGCGGCGCTGCGCTTTCGCGACGGCGACGAGCTTTCGCATCTGATCCACGCCGAGACCACCGACAGGCTGCTGCTGTTCGGCGCCAACGGCCGGTTCTATACCCTGTCGGCCGCCAGCCTGCCCGGCGGCCGCGGCATGGGCGAGCCGGTACGCCTGATCGTCGATCTGCCCAACGAGGCCGCAATCGTGGCGCTGTTCGTGCACCGCCCCGGCAGCCGGCTTCTGGTGGCATCCTCGGCCGGTGACGGCTTTGTGGTTCCGGCCGACGAGGTCGTTGCCCAGACCCGCAGCGGCAAGCAGGTGCTGAACCTGCGCGACGGGGCTGTGGCCCGGGTCTGCCGGCCGGTGACGGGCGATCATGTTGCGGTGGTGGGCGAGAACCGCAAGGTTCTGCTGTTCGGGCTGGATGAATTGCCCGAAATGACCCGCGGAAAGGGCGTCCGGCTGCAGAAGTACAAGGATGGCGGCCTGTCGGACGCAACCACCTTTGCCGCTGCGTCGGGGCTGACCTGGAAAGACCCGGCAGGCCGCACCCGGACCGAGACCGAACTGGCCGAATGGCTGGGCCGGCGCGCCGGCGCCGGACGCATGGCGCCGCGCGGCTTTCCGCGCGACAACCGCTTTACGGACTGATCAACGCCTATCCGTCAGCGGCCGGGCAAGCAGGGCGGGGGGCTGTCTGCCCCCCGGCGCCCCTGCGGGGCGCTCCCCCCGAGGATATTTTTCCAAGGATGAAGGCCGCATTGTATCCGCAGGAAGGCAGGATCAACCGCCTTGCAGGGGACGCAGTAAATTCACATGCCCCATCTTGCGGCCGGGGCGGACCCCGGATTTGCCGTAGAGATGGATGGCTGCATCGGGATGGCGCGCATGTGCGTGGGCAGCATGGACCTCATCGCCGATGAGGTTCAGCATTTCGGCATCGGCATGGCGGCGGCCGTTGCCGATGGGCCAGCCGGCGATGGCGCGGATATGCTGTTCGAACTGGTCCACCGCGCAGGCGTTCATGGTCCAGTGACCCGAGTTATGCACCCGCGGCGCGATCTCGTTCACCACAAGCCCGCCAGCGGTGACGAACATCTCAACGCCCAGCACGCCGATGTAGTCGAGCGCGTTGAGGATGCGCCCGGCGATCAGCACCGCATCGGCCCGCCGGGCAGACGACAGATTCGCCGGCACCGTGGTACGGCGCAGGATGCCGCCCTCATGCTGGTTTTCACCCGGGTCGAAGGCGGCCACGGCCCCGTCGGCCCCGCGTGCGGCAATCACGGAGACTTCCCGCTCGAAGGCAACCACGCCTTCGAGGATCGCCGATGCTGCGCCCATGCCGGACAGGGCGGCTGCGGCTTCGGCCGCTGTGCCGACCCGCGCCTGACCCTTGCCGTCATAGCCCATGCGGCGGGTCTTGAGGATTGCCGGCAGGCCGGTTTCAGCCACCGCCGCTTCGATGTCGGCAGGGCTGTCGACCGGAGCGAAGGGTGCGGTCGACAGCCCGAGCCCCTTCAGAAAGCGCTTTTCGTGCAACCGGTCCTGGCTGGCCGCCAGGGCAGCCCTGCCCGGGCGCACCGGAACCAGCGGTTCGAGAATGTCGATGGTGGCCAGGGGCACATTCTCGAACTCATAGGTCACCACATCGACGGCGGCAGCGAAGTCTGCCAGGGCATCGGCATCGTCCCAGGCCGCGCGGGTGCTGCGGCGGGCAAGCTCGGCCGCCGGGGCCTCTGCTGCCGGATCGAAGATATGGGCATGAAGGCCAAGGCGTGCCGCGGCCACCGCAAGCATGCGGCCCAACTGCCCGCCGCCGAGGATGCCGATCGTCGCACCCGGCGCCAGCAAGGTGTCAGTCATCGGCAGGCACCTCGGGGATGGACGCCGACAGCGCCGTGCGCCAGGCGTCAAGCCGTTCGGCAAGCGCCGGGTCGGAAAGCGCCAGGATCTGCGCCGCCATCAGGCCGGCGTTGACGGCACCGGATGCCCCGATCGCCATGGTCGCAACCGGAAAACCGCGCGGCATCTGGACAATCGAATAGAGGCTGTCGAGCCCGCCCAATGCGCGGGTCTCCACCGGCACGCCGATGACCGGAAGGCGTGTCTTGGATGCCATCATCCCGGGCAGATGCGCAGCCCCGCCCGCGCCGGCCACGATTACCCTGAGACCGCGCCCGGCTGCCTTGCGGCCATAGTCCCACAGCCGATCGGGCGTGCGGTGCGCCGATACGATCCGCGCCTCGTGGGCAATCCCGAGTTCATCGAGGATTTCGGCAGCGCCGCGAAGGGTGGGCCAGTCCGACTGGCTGCCCATGACGATACCCACCAATGCCGTGTCCATGCCGCCTCCTGCCGCCGCGCGTGCATCATAGCGACGGGATTGGCGGGTGCAATGCGGTGCGAATGTCAGGACAGGCGCTGCGTCGGGCAATCCCGGCGGGCCGCAAGCGCGGCAACCGCCTGTTCGGACCTGGCGTCGGAGAAGCGTTTTCCGGCGCGCTCGGCTGTGATTTGGTTGCAAATCGGGCGGCATTAGTCAACCAATTTTCTTGCCTGTGCCGCTTCGGGCCGTTATCCATGCCGGCGCCGGCGT
>SKWP01000358.1 GCA_007128865.1 Paracoccaceae bacterium | reverse complement strand
TGGTGGAGCCAAGGGGAGTCGAACCCCTGACCTCTTGAATGCCATTCAAGCGCTCTCCCAACTGAGCTATGGCCCCACGCAGTCGCTCATACGGCGACGAAGCAGTACTTAGAAAAGCGGGCGGCGATCCGCAAGGGCAAATCGCTCGGTTTCAGTCGTCGTCGGAGTCGGACGCCACGTCGGTCAGATCGTCGAGCGAGACGTTGTCGTCATCCTCGTCCTCGAGCAGATCCTCGTCGAGGTCCACTTCCGGTGCGTCGTCTTCGACCAGGAGTTCGTCGTCCTCTGTCGTCTGGCTCTTGGCGCGGGGCTTGGCGCGCTCGGGGCTGTAGTCGGAAACGGCGAAGCCTGCCCGGCGTGCGGGATCGTCGATTTCGACCACCTCGCCGGTATACGGGCTGACGACGGGTGCGCGGTTCAGGTCGTAGAACCGTTTGCCCGTGGTCGGGCAAACGCGTTTAACGCCCCATTCTTGCTTGGTCATGAGGAACCTTCGGCATGCTGTGGCTTGAGTCGGGCTCCCGTGCCATAACTTGGGGAGGGTGTCAAAGCCTTTCCCGGAACCGTTTGCCCCGGTGTGGGCGTGGCAGTGTTCGCGGGGGAGGGAGAATCAGGGATGGGAATGCGACAGGCGCGGCTGGATGGAGACCCGGGAATCGAGGTGGAACTGCGCCGTTCGGCACGCGCGCGGCGGCTGAGCCTGCGGGTTTCGCGGCTCGACGGGCGGGTGACCCTGACGCTTCCGGCCTGGTTGCCGCAGCGCGAGGCACTGGCATTTCTGCGGGACCGGGAGGAATGGATCCGCCAAGCGTTGAACGATCACGTGGCGCCGCGCCCGGTGCGTACCGGCGATTCAATTCTCTTCGAAGGAAGGCCGGTGATGGTGACGGCCGGCCGCACCCCGGCGGCGGTCATCAGCGACGACCGTCTGATCCTTCCCGAGCGGCGGCTTGCAGGTGCAGGGCCCGGGCCGGCGATTGCGGCCTTCCTGCGGCTTGCGGCGCGCGACCGGTTGCTGCCGGCCTGCGACAGGCATGCGAGCCGGCTGGGGCTGGATTTCGGCCGGGTGACCCTGCGCGACACCCGTTCCCGCTGGGGCTCCTGCAGTCCGGAGGGCAACCTGATGTTCTCCTGGCGGCTGGTGATGGCCCCGCCCGACGTTCTTGATTATGTCGCCGCGCATGAGGTGGCCCATCGGGCCGAGATGAATCACTCGCCGCGGTTCTGGGCGCATGTCGCGCGGCTTTGCCCCGATCATGCGCGTCACCGGGCCTGGTTGCGTCAGCACGGCCATGGTTTGCACCGTTACCGGTTCGACCCGTTGAACGACTGATCGGATGGCGATGCCCTGTCCTGCCGACCGTCGCCCTGACGGGGCGGGTGCGTGCCGAACCGGTTGCAATGCCCGGCTATGCGGGCAGGCAAACGGCCGGTTCCGGGCGCCCGGCCGCGATGCCCGGCAGGCAAAGGACACAGCCCGCGGCCGGGCTGCCTGCAAGCGCGACGCTGTCCATGCCCTGCCGGGCCGAGGTGACGAACAGATCCGCCATTTCACTGCCGCCGAAGGCCGGGCATGTCGGGTTTGGAACGGGAACCGTCCAGTCGTTCAGAAAACGGCCGTCCTGTCCGTAGACCGAAACGCTGCCGGCACCCCACATGGCGATCCACAACCATCCGAATGCATCCACGACGGCGCCGTCGGGGTTCCTGCCCGCGTCTGACAGGTCGATGAAGGACTGCGGGTCGCCTTGCGGCCAGCCGGCAGCGTCGAGCGACACGCGCCAGACCACCCGCTGTGCGGTATCGGCGAAGTAGGCGCAGCTGCCATCCGGTGCGAAACAGATGGCGTTGGGGATTTTCAGGCCGGTGAACAGGCGTCGCAACGCGCCTGCGTGCCAACGCCAGATCGCGCCTGCCTCGGGCCGTGGTGGCCGGCCCATGGTCGAGATCCAGAAACCGCCGCGCGGGTCGGCCCTGCCATCGTTGGTCCGAATCGAAGGGCCGGCCGTGGGCAGGGCAGCAAGCGGCTTGCGTTCGCCGCTGCGGGTATCGAAGACCGAAAGGCCGCTTTCATGGGCAACAACGAGCCGGTGGTCATCGATCCAGCCGGCCGCCGAGTGCATCTCGTCGAACTGCCATTGCCGCGCGCCATCTGCGTTGCGGGCCAGCAGCCGCCGCCCGGTGATGTCGAACCAGAACAGCGTTTCGGTGCCCGGATGCCACAGGCTGCCCTCGCCCAGGTCGCACTGCCTGTCGTCGAATACCACTGCCGCCATCAGGTAAACACCGTGCCGCCGTCAACCACCATGGTTTGCGCAGTGATCATCCGCGAGGCATCGGCGGCCAGAAACAATGTCGGCGCGACGATGTCCTCGGGTTCGAGAGGCCGGCCGATGCACTGCCGGTTCAGATGCCTTTCAAGCGATTCGTCGCTGACCCAAAGCGCCTTCTGGCGTTGTGTCATCACCCAGCCGGGGGCAAGTGTGTTGACCCGGATGCCATCCGGGCCGAATTCCCGTGCAAGGCTGCGGGTCAGACCCTCGATCCCGGCGTTTGCCGTGGCATAGACCGGATAGCTGCGGTTCCCGAGCCGGTGGCTGATCGACCCCATGTTGACGATGCTTCCGCCACCCGCCGCCTGCATACCCGGAATCACTGCCCGCGCGACCAGGAAATAGGCACGCAGGTTGACGGCGATGATCCTGTCCCAGTCTTCGGCACCGGTGGTCAGGGTCTGGTGGCGTGTGTCGTCGGCGGCATTGTTGATAAGAACCGTCGCCGGGCCGTCGAGCGCGGCAGCCTTCGCAACGGCTGTCTCGATTGCCTCGGGATCGGCAAGGTCGCAGGCAATGAAGCCCGGCGCGCGTCCGGTCTGATCGGCGGCCCGGGTGCAGAATTCTGCCGCGTCGGAGCGTTGCAGGAAGGTAACGCGCGCACCCTGCCGCAGGAAGCCCAGCGTCAGGGCGGCGCCGATACCGCTGCCCCCGCCCGTTATCAGGACCGAACGGCCAGCCAGATCGGGGAATTCAGGATCGGTCATCTTCCTCACCCGGACATGGCGGTTATGGAAAACCGATAGGCCGGGGCCTGCGTGCTGTCCAGCCATTCGGCCGGCTTCAGCGCTGCGGCAGGATCGCCTCGGCCTCTATCTCGACCCGGTGTTCGCCCACGAGGCCCGCGACCCGTACCAGCGTGTTGGCCGGCTTGAGGCCGGCGAAGACACGGCCATGGGCGCGGGCGACATCCATCACATCCTCGTCACGGGTGACATAGATGCGGGTGCGCAGGATATCCTCGGCCCGGCCGCCCAGGGCAGTCACCGCGGCGAGGATCCGGTCGAGAATATAGGTTGTCTGCGCGCCTGCGTCGCCCGGCGCCACGGCGCGGGCATGCCCCGCTATCGCGGTGGTGCCGGAAACCAGCACACGGTCACCGATCCGTTGGGCCCGGCAATAGCCGGCAACGTCTTCCCACATGGAGCCGGTCAGCACCTGCCTGGCGTCGGGCCTGCCCGGCACCGGCACGACCGGAAAGGCCGGCGGGATGCTGTCGATATGGTGGGAAAGATCACCCGATGCGGTCAGGAACGGCGGCTTTCGGTATTCGTCGCCGCAATCGCCCGGGATCGGAGCGGTGGCCGCAAAGGCATCGGCCAGCCGCGCCCGGTCATCGGCATCCAGCGCGAAGGAAAAGAGCCGCAGGTTGTCTTCGGTATGTATCCGTTCGCCAAGGCGGGCGCCGATGATGACCCCGGCAACGCGCGGCTGTTCCAGAACCCAGTGGGTGGCGACGTTGGACACCGAGACACCATGCTTGCGCGCGATTTCTGCGGCGGCTGCCAGCACCGCCTGGAAGGCCTCCCACCCCCCGGCGACATCGATGAAGCGGCGGTATTTCATCTTTGACCAGTCATCGATGCGCGCGGGCTCGGCGGTGCCCAGCCAGCGGCCCGAAAGGAAACCGCCGCACAATGTGCCATAGGCCAGAAGCCAGGCGCCATGATCGGCGCAGACTTGCGCCAGATCGCCCGCGGCCCGCCTGTCCAGCAGCGAAAAGCTCACCTGGTTGGTGCGCAGCGGCACCCCGTCGGCCAGCGCAAGGCGCAGATGCGCGGCGTCGAAGTTGGTCACGCCCAGTTCCGCGATCAGCCCTTCTTCGCGCAGCCGCGCCAGCTCGTGCAGCGCGTCAAGCCAGGCCGGGTGTTCGAAACTCCACCAGTGAAACTGCAGAAGATCGATCCGCTGTACCCCCAGCCGGGTCAGCCGCTCGGTCACGCCGGCGCGCACCACCTCGGGCGTCATCGGCCCCGGTGCCGGGCACCATTTGGTCAGCGCGACGGCGCCCGGCGCCTTTCTGCGCGCCAGAAACCGGCCGGTGATGATTTCGGCGCTGCCATAGTGGTCGGCCATGTCGAAGCTGTCGAAGCCTGCCGCGGCATAGGCGTCCAGCCAGTCGGCGCCGGTGTCCGGGTCGATGACGCTGCCGTCCTTTTCGATGTCGGCGACCTGCCACAGCCCGGTCAGGGCGCGTGAAATCTCGATCCGGTCGGAAAGGCGCAGGCGGTCGGGAATGGCG
>SKWP01000143.1 GCA_007128865.1 Paracoccaceae bacterium | reverse complement strand
TCAGACCTCGAGGCGCGCAACCACCGTGCCCTCGGACACGGTAACGCCCTCCTCGACGAGAATCTCGACCACGCGCCCGGCCTCGGGCGCGGCGACGGGGATCTCCATCTTCATTGATTCGAGAATCAGGACCGGTTCGTCCTCGTCCAGCGACTGGCCGGGTTCGGCGACGATTTTCCAGACATTTCCGGTGATTTCGGTCTTGATATCGATGATTGCCACCTGTCGTTCCTCCTGAGGCTTCGCGCTGCATCTTGACCACAGCTTAGCGCCGGATGATAGTAGTTGCAACAACAACACCTATGATCATCGTCGAGAGGATCCTGCATGGACATCGCCGCTTACGACGCCTGGCGCGGACGGACCGAAACCCTGACCGAAAGGCTCGATGGCTGGCCCGTACGCGGCCTGCAAGCCCTGCTGGACACGCAACCCGATGCCCGCGAAGGCAGCATCGCCCCGGCACTCGCCCAGTGGCTCTGGTTTGCCCCCATGGTGCCCCGGTCGCAGGTCGACACCGATGGGCATCCCAGGCGCGGCGGCTTTCTGCCTCCCGTGGCGCTTCCCAGGCGGATGTGGGCCGGCAGCGACATCCGCTTCCACGCGCCGATGACGATCGGCGCAACGGTGCGAAAGACCATGACAATCGACGACATCGCGCTCAAGCAGGGCAGCAGCGGACCTCTGGTTTTCGTTCGGGTTCACAATGCCTATGCGTCGGCCGATGACGATGCGCTGCTGCTGGACGAAACCCAGATCCTTGTCTACCGGGACCCGCCCGGCACCGATGAACCGGCCCCCAGACCCAGGCCGGCACCCGACGATCCGGCGTGGAGCAGCGAAATCGCGGTCGATGCGGCAATGATGTTCCGCTATTCGGCGGTGACGTTCAACGCGCACCGGATTCATTACGATTCCGACTATACCCGGGACGTCGAAGGATACCCGGCGATCCTGGTGCAGGGGCAGCTTGGCGCCACGCTGATGATCGAGGCGTTGCTGGCCCGGACCGGGGGGCAGCGCCCGGCAAGCTTCAGCTTTCGCGGGGTGCAGCCGATCCATGTGGACGAACCGGTTGTTGTCGAAGGCAGCCCCACTGCCGACGGCTGGAACCTGTGGATCCGCGACACCAACGGCATGCTGCGGATGACCGCCAGAACCGGCGGATGATTGCATCGCCTGGCTTCAATGACCGGTCCGGGGGCGCAGCAAGGGCGGGCTGGCGACTGCGCCGACCCCGATCCGCTGCGGCGTTTGCGCAAGGGTGCAGCCGGGCTGCCCCGGTAACGGGCCGGCATGTGATGCCGGCTGCGTTTGATTGCTTCGGGTCGCACGGGCGGGAAATGACCGTTTGCGAACCGAATTGGCCAGACGCATTTGCATGCCACGACGCCGCATGCCAGGCAGCGCGGTTTGCGGCCTGCAGCGCACGGGCGGCAAGGGTGCGGTCAGGCCGACGGTGCCGTCCGGCCTGACCGAAAATGGACAGCCTCGCCCCGGCCATGAGCCGCATCAGGTCAACGAAATGGGAGCATTTCCAGACCAGCGTCCCGCCGGTGTTGGGAGAAAAGCGGTTCCAGTCACCGGCCTTCACAAGGAAGGGAAAGCGATGCTCGCGAATGGCGATCATCCGCAGCCGTCCGGCACTGCCGGCGCCAAGCCCGGCCAGCAAACGCTGGACCGGCGGCATGAAGCGGTATTCCATGGCCACCCGGATCCGGTGCTCGGCACCGTGGGCAAGGCCGCGCAGTTGCCGGCAATGCTCGGGCGTCGCGGCCAGCGGCTTTTCCACCAGCACCGGCTTTCCGGTTGTCAGCACCGCGCAGGATGTCGAAATGCGTGTGGTTCGGACTGGCGATCAGGTAGGCGTCGCGGACATCAGCCGCCAGCAGCGCCTCGTGCCCTGCGAACGCGGCGCAGTCCGGCCCGGCCAGCATCCAGCAGCGTTTGCCAAAGCCGGCCGACCCGCCATGCAGGTGATGCCGGCTGAAGGAATCCCGCTCAGGCTGGTGGTCGGTGCCGTCAAGCGTGAACCGCCCGCCACGGATGCGGTTGGCAAATCGCCCGGCGATGACGCCGAAATGGGGCGAATGCAGCGGGTAGGGTTCGAAACTGTCGAAGCCCAGGTCCAGGGGCGCGGCGTGGCGCTTGGAAAGGCCGCCAGTCAGGCAGCCGTCCAGCCGCCATCGACCAGCAGCGAAGCCCCGGTCACCAATGCCGAGGCATCGGAGGCCAGAAACACAACGGCGCCCATCATGTCCTCGACCTCGCCGACACGGCCCAGCGGTATCCGGTCCCGGAACCAGGCCAGGCGCTCGGGGTCTTCCACGGCCGCCTGTGTCAGCGGCGTGCGCACGAAGGTCGGGCACAGCGTGTTGACGCGAATGCCCCTTGGGCCCCATTCGATGGCCATGGCGCGGGTCATGCCCTCGACACCGTGCTTGCTGGCGCAATAAACGGCTCGGTCGGTACAGCCGACATGCGCCAGCTGGCTGGAAATGTTGATGAGGCTGCCCGGCTTTCCGGCCGCGACGAGCCCTTCGGCGACAGTCCGGGTCAGGAAATAGGCAGCGCGCAGATTGAGCCCCATCACCGCATCGTAATCGGCAACCCGCGTGTCCAGGGCCTGCGAGTGGCGGGCCATTCCGGCGGCATTCACCAGCACGTCGAAGGGGCCCTTCTGCGCGACCATGGCGGCGGTGGCATCAAGATCGGTGATGTCGAGCGCATGCGGGTCGGCCCGGCCACCTTCGGCGCGAATGGCCTCGCAGAGGGCATCGAGCGCATCACCCCGCCGCGCAACGACCACAAGCTCGGCGCCGGCGCCGGCCAGCGCCGCCGCGGCGGCCTGCCCGATCCCGGACGAGGCCCCCGTGACCAGCGCGCGCCGGCCGTCGAGGCGGAAGGACGGGGTTCGGGGAAGCTGCATGAGAAATACTCCTGAGTTGGCTGTCCGGTTGCCGGCCGGGCCGGGTGTGGCTGTTTTCGCGTCAGTCCGGCGCGCTTTCGTCCGGAAGCCCTTCGCGCGCAAGGATCGCCTCGATCCGCGCCACGTCGACCGGGTTGTTCAGCTCCCAGAAACTGCGGCCGCGGGGGTCGACCTCGACGCAGCGCACCGGGCAGCCGTTTTCGAGAAAACGCAGCTGTTCGAGCCCCTCGGCGCGTTCCAGGGGGCCAGCCGGCCAGTCTCGGTAGGCAGCCAGCCCGGCACGGCGGTAGGCATAGATGCCCACATGATGAAACACAGGCGCAGGATCTCCGCCCGCATCGCGCCCGCCGGCGAATGGCAACACTTCCTTGGAGAAATAGAGCGCATTGCCGGCGCGGTCGAAGATGGCGGTGGTGCCGCCGACCCGGCCCTTGCGCCGGTCGTCCAGCAGCGCGGTCAGGGCGCGGTCGTCGCAGCGCAGGACGGGCGTGGCCATCAGCACATTGGGCGCCGCGGCCAGCGCCGACAGAAGGCCGGAAACGAACCAGGGCGGCGTGAGCGGCGCATCGCCCTGCAGGTTCACGACCACATCGATGCCGGCGTCGAGCTGCGCCATGGCCTCGGCGCAGCGTTCGGTGCCGTTGGCACAGCGATCGGATGTCATCAGCACCGAGGCCCCGAAGGCCGCACAATGGTCGCGGATGCGCGCATCGTCGGTGGCCACATGGACGGCCTCGGGCCCCGGCACCCGGCAGGCGGCTTCCCAGGTGCGCCGGATCAGCGACTTGCCTTCGCCCTGCCCGTCGCGCAGCATCACCAGCGGCTTGCCCGGAAACCGCCGCGATGCATGGCGCGCGGGTATCACGACTACCGAGCGCATGGCATGCACCTGCCCGCCCGGCCGCAAGGGCGGGACGGCATTGGAAAGCGAGGGTGGCGCAGGGTCCGGCACACGGCTCGCTCCGGCTCGGTTGGGTTCAGGGGCTTGGTTTGCCTGTGCAAGGCTGGCGCGGTCAAGCCCCAAGGGGGACCCGGGCGCCGAATGACCAGCGGATGCCCCGGAACGGGCCGCCCCGGGAACGCCTTATCTTTGCCGCGCGCTGCCGTAACGGTATGGTCACCGAACCGAATCAATTGGGTGCGCCTTTTGGGGCCGCCGGTGGGTTAATGATTGCCAGGGGGCATTCCGGCCGGCGGGCCGGGCACTGGCTGGGCAGGGCCGGGGGCTCATTCATGTCGCCGGATCAGTGGTATTGAAGATGACAGAGGACGACAGCACAGCCGGCACCGTGGACAGCGACGAACCGCAACCGCCGCGGCGCGACAACACGCGCAGCGACTGGCTGGTGGCCACGCACGCCCTTGTCGTTCAGATCCAGAACCAGCTTCTGCGATCCCCTCTGGAACAGTGCGATTCGGAGATCATCCGCGCGCTGGCCCTGCTGGGCGGAAACTCCGGCAGCGACCGTGTCTATGTCTTTCGTTACGACGGCGACCGCGTTCACAACACCCATGAATGGTGCGCCCCCGGCATAGAGCCGATGATCGAGCAGTTGCAGGACATGCCCGCCGCACTTCTCGATCCGTGGAAGGCCTATTTCTCCAGGGGCCTGCCCATGCATGTGCCGGATGTGGCGGCGCTCGACCC
>SKWP01000207.1 GCA_007128865.1 Paracoccaceae bacterium | reverse complement strand
GGCATCCCGGTGCTGGACATGATGAAGGTCAAGCGCGCCCTCGACGGATCGAAAAGCCGGCTGATCGGGCCGAACTGCCCCGGCGTCATCACCCCCGGCGCCTGCAAGATCGGCATCATGCCGGGCCATATCCATCAGCGCGGAAAGGTGGGCGTGGTCAGCCGCTCGGGCACGCTGACCTATGAGGCCGTCAAGCAGACCACCGACATGGGGCTTGGCCAGTCAACCGCCGTGGGTATCGGTGGCGACCCGATCAAGGGGACCGAGCATATCGATGTGCTCGAATGGTTCCTGGCCGATGACGAAACCGAGGCGATCATCATGATCGGCGAGATCGGCGGTTCGGCCGAGGAAGAGGCCGCCGAGTTCCTTGCCGCCGAACGCAAGCGCGGTCGGTGGAAGCCCGCCGCCGGTTTCATCGCCGGGCGCACGGCCCCGCCGGGGCGCCGCATGGGCCACGCCGGGGCCATTGTCGCCGGCGGCAAGGGCGGCGCCGAGGACAAGATCGAGGCAATGAAGTCCGCCGGCATCATCGTCGCCGACAGCCCCGCCACGCTGGGCGAGGCCGTGATGAAGGCCATCGGCCGATAATCCCTTGACCCGGCGCCAACCCCGGCGCCGGGTTTCTTCCGTCAGGTGCAGCCATGACCGAACAGAGCCCGAATTCCAGCTTCCGCGCCACCAGCTTCCTGCAAGGGCACAATGCCGAATACATCGACCGGCTCTATGCCCGTTACGCCGAGAACCCGGCATCGCTGGATCCTGTCTGGACAGAGTTCTTTCGCCAGCTTCAGGATGAGGAAGCTCATGCATCGCAGGCTGCCGCCGGCCCGTCCTGGGCACGGCGCGACTGGCCGCCGCACCCGACGGATGAACTGACCGCAGCGCTTGACGGCCAATGGCCTGTCGCCCCTCCGGCCGAAGCCAGGGCGGCGGGCGAAAAGATCCGCGCCAAGGCGGCCGAGGGCGGCGTTTCGCTTTCCGACGCGATGGTGCGGCGTGCGGTGCTCGATTCCATCCGGGCGCTGATGCTGATCCGGGCCTATCGCATCCGTGGCCATCTGGTGGCCGATCTCGACCCCCTCGGCATGCGCGACCAGACCCCGCACCCCGAGCTTGATCCGAAATCCTACGGGTTTACCGAGGCCGACCTGGATCGCCCGGTCTTCATCGACAACGTTCTGGGCCTCGAGGTTGCCTCGATCCGGCAGATTGTCGATGTGTTGCGGCGCACCTACTGCGGCACCTTCGCGCTGCAGTACATGCACATCTCCGACCCCGAGCAATCCGCATGGCTGAAGGAGCGGATCGAGGGCTATGGCAAGGAGATAAGCTTTACCAAGCGCGGGCGGCGGGCGATCCTGAACAAGCTTGTGGAGGCAGAGGGTTTCGAGAAATTCTGCCATGTGAAGTTCATGGGCACCAAGCGCTTTGGCCTCGATGGCGCCGAAGCGGTCATTCCCGCGATGGAGCAGATCATCAAGCGCGGCGGCGCGCTTGGCGTCAAGGAAATCGCCATCGGCATGCCGCATCGCGGACGGTTGAGCGTGCTGGCAAATGTCCTGAGCAAGCCCTACCGCGCGATCTTCAACGAATTCCAGGGCGGCAGTTTCAAGCCCGAGGAAGTCGACGGATCGGGCGACGTGAAATACCACCTGGGCGCGTCGTCGGACCGCGAATTCGACGGCAACAAGGTGCATCTGTCGCTGACCGCCAATCCCAGCCACCTGGAAGCCGTCAATCCGGTGGTGCTGGGCAAGGTGCGCGCCAAGCAGGACCAGATCGGCGACACCGAACGACGTCAGGTTCTCGGCGTGCTGCTGCATGGCGATGCCGCCTTTGCCGGTCAGGGCGTGGTGGCCGAGGGCTTCGGCCTTTCCGGGCTGCGCGGGCACCGCACCGGCGGCACTATCCATGTCATCGTCAACAACCAGATCGGCTTTACCACAGCACCCCATTTCAGCCGGTCGAGCCCCTACCCCACCGACATCGCGCTGATGGTCGAGGCGCCGATCTTTCACGTCAATGGCGACGATCCCGAAGCGGTGGTGCATGCCGCCAAGGTCGCCACGGAATTCCGCCAGAAGTTTCTCAAGGACGTGGTGATCGACGTCTTCTGTTACCGCCGCTTCGGTCACAACGAGGGCGACGAGCCGATGTTCACCAATCCGGTGATGTACAACCGGATCAAGAAGCACAAGACGACCCTGCAGCTCTATACCGAACGCATGGTTGCCGATGGCCTGATCCCCGAGGGCGAGATCGAGGACATGAAGGCCGCCTTTCAGGCCCATCTGAACGAGGAGTTCGAGGCGGCAAAGGTCTACCGCCCCAACAAGGCCGACTGGCTGGATGGCCGCTGGCGCCACCTGAACCGTGAGGGCGAGGAATACCAGCGCGGCCAGACCTCGATTCCCGAGGCGACGCTGCAGGACATCGGCGCGGCACTCACCCGGGTACCGGACGGGTTCAGCATTCACCGTACCGTCGCGCGCCAGCTCGAAGCCAAGGCAAGGATGTTCGAGACCGGCAAGGGGTTTGACTGGGCCACGGCCGAGGCGCTGGCATTCGGGTCGCTTCTGACCGAAGGTTATCCGGTGCGGCTGGCCGGACAGGACAGCACCAGAGGCACCTTCAGCCAGCGGCATTCGGCCTTCATCGATCAGGAAACCGAAGACCGCCACTATCCGCTCAACCATATTCGCGAGGGTCAGGCGCGCTATGAGGTCATCGATTCGATGCTCTCGGAATATGCGGTGCTGGGCTTCGAATATGGCTACAGCCTGTCCGAACCCAACGCGCTGGTGATGTGGGAGGCCCAGTTCGGCGATTTTGCCAATGGCGCCCAGATCATGTTCGATCAGTTCATCTCGTCGGGTGAACGCAAATGGCTGCGCATGTCGGGACTGGTGATGCTGCTGCCGCATGGTTTCGAAGGCCAGGGCCCCGAGCATTCATCGGCCCGGCTGGAACGCTTCCTGCAGATGTGTGCCGAAGACAACTGGATCGTGGCAAACTGCACCACCCCGGCCAACTACTTTCATATCCTGCGGCGGCAGATGCACCGCGATTTCCGCAAGCCGCTGGTCCTGATGACGCCGAAATCGCTGCTGCGTCACCGGCTCTGCATTTCCGAGGCCTCCGATTTCGTGTCCGGTTCAAGCTTTCATCGGATACTCTGGGACGATGCCGAAAAGGGCAACAGCGAAACCAGCCTTGCCAGCGACGACCGCATTCGCCGCGTGGTGATCTGTTCGGGAAAGGTCTATTTCGACCTTCTCGAGGAACGCGATGCGCGCGGGATCGACGATGTCTATCTGCTTCGGGTCGAACAGTTCTATCCCTTCCCCGCCATGAGCCTGACCCAGGAACTGCAAAGGTTCCGTCATGCCGAAATCATCTGGTGCCAGGAAGAACCCAAGAATCAGGGCGCCTGGTCCTTCATCGAGCCGAATCTCGAATGGGTGCTGGGCCGCATCGGCGGGGCCAGTGCCCGGGTGCGCTATGTCGGCCGCCCGGCTGCCGCGGCACCGGCAACCGGACTCGCCAGCCAGCACAAGAAACAGCAGGAAGCGCTGATCGACGAAGCGCTGACCATCGAAGGATGATCCCATGACGATCGAAGTCCGCGTCCCGACACTGGGCGAAAGCGTTACCGAAGCCACCGTCGCGACATGGTTCCGCAAACCCGGCGACAGTGTCGCCGCCGACGAGATGCTGTGCGAGCTGGAAACCGACAAGGTAACGGTCGAGGTACCCGCCCCGGCCGCCGGCAAGCTGGCAGAGATCGTCGCCGCCGAGGGACAGACCGTCGGTGTCGACGCGCTCCTTGCCGTCATCGCCGAAGCCGGGGCCGCCGGACCGGAAACGCCCGAACCGCGCCCGGGCAGCACCAGCCCCGACACAGATACCGCCGAAAGCGTCGATGTGATGGTTCCGACGCTGGGCGAAAGCGTCACCGAAGCGACCGTTTCGACATGGTTCCGCAAGGCTGGCGACCGGGTCGAACGGGACGAGATGCTGTGCGAACTGGAAACCGACAAGGTCTCGGTCGAGGTGCCCGCCCCGGCATCGGGCATTCTGGCCGAAGTCGTGGCGGACGAAGGCGAAACGGTGCAGGCCGGCGGCCGGCTCGGTGTGATCGCAGCAGCTTCTTCGGCCGCCGCAACGCCCGCGACCGCCGCGCAGGCCGAAGGCCCTGACACGCCCGCCACCGCCGGCCAGGCCCGCGACATCGAAAACGCCCCGTCGGCGCGCCGACTGATGGCCGAAAAGGGCCTTTCACCCGATCAGCTGCAGGGCAGCGGCCGTGACGGACGGATCATGAAGGAAGACGTCCTGAAGGCCGAAGCGGGCGCAGCCCCGGCGGCGCCGGCTGCGCCGGCCCCGACCTTGCCCGCCCCCGCTGCCCAACAGGCGCCCCGCCCCCCGGTCCCGGCCGAGGATGCCGCCCGCGAGGAACGGGTCCGCATGACCCGCCTGCGGCAGACCATCGCGCGCCGGCTCAAGGACGCCCAGAACACAGCCGCCATGCTGACCACCTACAACGAGGTCGACATGGGGGCGGTCATGGCGCTGAGGGACGAATACAAG
>SKWP01000241.1 GCA_007128865.1 Paracoccaceae bacterium | reverse complement strand
CCGTTCCCTTCTGCCGGCAACCGCGCTACTGTTGGCGGCTGACAGAAGCAATCAGACGGCAGCATGGCGCCCCTGGCGGAAAACCGGTGGATGGGGACAGAGGGCGGTGACCGACCGCCGGGTGGGCGCTGCAACGGTGGATACCCGGGCGGTTTATCGGGCAAGTACATCCGACCGCGCACCGGCTTACGACGTTGCAGGGCGCCCGCCCGAGTGGGGCGGTCGGGCGCGGCCCGGCGGCGCTGCGCGCCTTGATTCCGGGCCAGGGAGGCGTCATGTCCCGCGTGGCGACCTGCCAGGGCTGTGTTGGCCACTGCAAACGGGAACCCTTGGTCGGATGTGGAATACTAGCCTGCCCTGCTGCGCCATTTCCGGAGCCTCTTGATGGCCGATCTGCTGCTGGGTCAGACCCTGAGCTTTGCCGCCGACCCCTTCACCGAAGGGCCGGGCGCGGCACGGCACGAAAGCCGCGGCGCGGTGCTGATCGAGGGCGGGATCATCCGCGCCACCGGCCCGGCCGATGCGCTGCGCCGCGCCCATCCTGCCGCCCGCGTCACCGATTGCGGCGATGCGCTGCTTTCGGCCGGTTTTGTCGATGCGCACATGCATTACCCACAGACGGCGATCATCGCCTCATGGGGCAAGCGGCTGATCGACTGGCTGAACGGCTATACCTTTCCCGAGGAAATGCGCTTTGGCGACCCGGCCCATGCCGCACGCGCCGCCGACACCTGCCTTGATCTGATGCTGGCGCAGGGCACCACCACCGCCTGCAGCTATGCCACCATCCACCCCGAAAGCGTCGATGCCTTCATGGCCGCCGCGCAACGGCGCGGGATGCGGGTGCTGGCCGGCAAGACCTGCATGGATCGCAACGCCCCCGACGGCCTGCGCGATACGGCGCAATCGGCCCATGACGACAGCCGCGCGCTGATCGGGCGATGGCACGGGGTTGACCGGCTTTCGGTTGTCATCACGCCGCGCTTTGCGCCGACCTCGACGCGGCAGCAGCTCGAGGCGCTGGGCGCGCTGTGGGCGGAATTCCCGCATCTGCTGATGCAGACCCATCTGAGCGAGCAGAGCGAGGAAATCGCCTGGGTGCGCGCGCTGTTCCCCGAGGCAAGGGACTACCTGGACGTCTACGAGATGCACGGTCTTCTGGGGCCCGGCGCGGTGTTCGGGCATTGCATCCACCTGACTGCGCGCGAACGCGCCCGGCTTCTGGAAGCGGGCGCGGCGCTGGTCCACTGCCCGACCTCGAACAGCTTCATAGGATCGGGGCTGTTCGACCTTGCAGGGCTCAAGGCCGAGGGGCAGCGCGTGGGGCTGGCCACCGATATCGGCGGCGGATCGTCGTTTTCGATGCTGCGCACGATGGCCGCGGCCTATGAGATTGCACAATTGCGCGGCGCGGCGATCCATCCGGCGCAGTTGTGGTGGCTGGCAACCGCCGGATCGGCTGCGGCGCTGGGGCTTGGCGACCGGATCGGCAACCTCGTACCGGGGCGTGAGGCGGATATCGTGGCCGTCGATCTGGCCTCCACCCCCGCCATCGCCCAGCGCCATGCCCGGGCATCGGATATCTGGGAGGCGCTTTTCCCCACCATCATGATGGGCGACGACCGCGCCATCAGGCAGGTCTGGGTTGCCGGGCGCCCGGTGCGCTGAACGGCCGGGTCAGCCGGCTTCGGGCACCCGGGCCAGCACCTCGATTGCCGCGGCGTGGATTTCGGCATTCGCGGCCGCGATCACCCGGCCCCCGGCCTGGGCCGAACGCCCGCGCCAGTCGGTGACAATGCCACCGGCGGCCTCGATCACCGCGGTCGGCGCGGCAACGTCGAAGGGGTAAAGCCCGGCTTCCACCACCAGGTCGATCTGGCCCGCCGCAACCAGCGCATAGGCATAGCAGTCCATGCCATAGCGCGTCAGCCGCACCTTTTGCGAAAGCGCCTCGAAACCCTTGCGTTCATCGGCGGTGCCGACTTCGGGAAAGGTCGAGAACAGGATCGCCTCGGACAACGGTCGCGGCGGGCGGGTGCGCAGGCTGTGGCGCCCCGAAGGCCCCACCGTCCAGGCCGCGCCGGGCCGGCCGACAAAGCGTTCCTGAATGAAGGGCTGGTCGATCACGCCCAGAAACGGCCCGTCACCATTTGCAACGGCAATCAGCACGCCCCATGTCGGCGCCCCCGAAAGAAAGGCGCGCGTGCCGTCGATGGGGTCGAGCAGCCAGGTAAACCCCGATGCGCCCGCGGTGTCGCCGAATTCCTCGCCCACCACGGCATCGTCGGGGCGGCGGCGGGCAAGTATGGCGCGCATCGCCTCTTCGGCCGCGCGGTCGGCGAGGGTGACGGGGTCGAACCCCTGACTGAGCTTGTTTTCGGCGTTCAGCGCGGGGCTGCGGAAATGCGGCATGATCGCCACCCGCGCCGCGGCCGCCAGTTCCAGCGCCGTTGCCAGCAGCGCCTCGATCTCGTGTTCCTCAGGCTGCGCCATCGCCGTTCCCCGTGTTGCGGCGATGGCGCTATCTTGTGGCCGGGCCGGCGTCAACGGGTGACGCGCCGGCGCTGTGCTGTCAGGCGGCACTGCTGAGAACGCGGGCAAGGTCAAAGAGCTTGCGGCGCTGCTGTTCGGGGATGGCCGAATAGGCGCGCACCAGTTCCATGGCCTCGCGATCGGCCATCATGGTTTCGGCCGCGTCGACGGCCTCGTCGGCAAGGCCTTCGAAGAAGAAGGCGATCGGGACGTCCAGCGCATCGGCGATCGACCACAGCCGCGACGCGCTGACGCGGTTCATTCCGGTCTCGTATTTCTGGATCTGCTGGAACTTGATGCCCACCTTGTCGGCAAGCTGCTGCTGGGTCATGCCGACCATCCAGCGACGGTGACGAATGCGCTTTCCGACATGGGCGTCAACGGGGTGTTTCATAACGTCTTCTCCGAACCGGTCCTGACAAGGCAGCGGGAAATCGCGGCCTCTACTCAGGATTGACAAGCTATTTTCGTGCCAACGCCGAGGTTGCCGATTAATCTTTTCTTAATTCTGCACCTCCAACCAATCATATCCGCAGGTTGCAAGGCTTGCCGGTCATTTCCCGCGCCATGCGCAAGGCTTCGCCGCAGACGGTATTCTGCGCAACGGTGATTCTCCCGTCAGTTGATTCCCGTTTTGCAATTGCAATTTGCAATGACCGGGCGCCGCATCGGCGCATAATGCATCGGCCGGCATCCCCGTTGCACGGCGTGGCAAGGGTTGCCACAAGGGGGCGGGCCGGTTCGCGGCCGCCGGATAGGAGATGCAGATGCGCCGGATCGTTGTTTCGCAAACCAGGGCGGTCCCGGAACTGATCGACGCCGAGTTGCCGCAACCCGCGGCCGGCGAAGTGCGCGTTCGCATCGCCGCCTGCGGCCTGAACTTCGCCGATCTGCTGATGATCGAGGGGCGCTATCAGAACACCCCGCCCCTGCCCTTCACGCCGGGGCTTGAGGTTGCCGGAACGGTCGAGGCGCTTGGCCCCGGCACCGAAGGCCCGGCACCGGGCACGCGGGTGGCTGTCTATGCCGGCCATGGCGGGCTGGCCGAAGCCGGCTGCTTTGCCGCCGACCGCTGCCTGCCGATTCCCGACACCATGTCCTTTGTCGATGCGGCGGCCTTCCTGATCGCCTACGGCACCTCGCATCTTGCCTTGCGACACGCGGCGCGCCTTCAGGCCGGCGAGACGCTGCTGGTGCTGGGCGCGGCCGGCGGGGTCGGGCTGACGGCGGTGGAGCTGGGGCGGCTGATGGGCGCCCGGGTGATTGCGGTGGCGCGGGGGGCGGAAAAGCTGGCCGTGGCACGGGCTGCCGGCGCCGCGCATCTGATCGACAGCGATACCGAAGACCTTCGGGATGCCGTCAGGGCCCTGGGCGGGGCCGATGTGGTCTATGACCCGGTCGGAGGCGACGCCTTCGAGGCAGCCATGCGCGCCACCCGCCCCGGCGCGCGCATGATCGTCATCGGCTTCGCGGGCGGACGGGTCCAGCAGATCCCGGCGAATTACCTTCTGGTCAAGAATATCTCGGTGATCGGCTTCTATTGGGGCGGCTACCGCAGCCTGGCCCCCGACATCATGCAGGATTCGCTGTCCGAGTTGCTGCGCTGGTACGGCGAAGGGCGCCTGAAGCCCCATGTCAGCCATGTGCTGCCGCTCGACCGTGCCGTCGAGGGGCTGGAAATGCTGCGCAGCCGCACGACCACCGGAAAGGTGGTGATCACGCCCTGAGTGCCTGCGCCGACCTGCCGCGGAAAGCCTGCCATGGAACGCGCCGGTGCACTGGTACGACCCGGGCAGCACCCGTTGATGCAGCTGCCGAAAAAGTCTCCCGCCTACCCGTCTCGACAACTGAAATCGGGAAACTGTTCCGCACCACGCCTGCCACGGGTTCCGCCCGGGCGACCAGCCCGGGCCGCGCCCGACCCTTCGGTCACGCCGAAGGCGTGCCTCCGGCACGACGAGGGCGCATTGCAACGTCGCAAATGGCACAAAGGTTGGAGGGGCCTGGCCGGCATAAAGCGCTCCGGTTCCGGCGTTCCGACGCGCCCTCCCGTCGCCATTGTCGCTCGGACCAATGGCGCT
>SKWP01000037.1 GCA_007128865.1 Paracoccaceae bacterium | reverse complement strand
TCGGTCAGGATACGGACGTCGAAATCTCCGACGCGGTGCGAAACGGTGTGTTGCATGCCGGTCTCCCCTCGGGGCCTTGCCGTTCATGCGGCAAGGCAAATGGATTGCGGCCCGGAACGCTGCCGGACCGGGGCCCAGAAAACGCCATTCGGACGCCCGGCGCAAGCCCGCCGCGCCCCGGCAGGCCGTCGGCCCGGCCCGGCATCGCATCGGGCCGTGGCGTCGAAATGCGTTGACCGGAGCCGACGGAACGCGGCATAGACGAAGTCAAAGTTCGCGCCGTTTGCAACGGTGACGACGACAGCGCCCGCCATGCCGACGGTGGGAGGCACCCTGCACGGAACGGCGATGCGGGGGCGCGGGCGGAAGCGGGAGGGTAACGGAACTTGGCCCAGATTGCACTGGTGATGCGGCTGATCAACTGGATCAACCGGATCGTCGGAAACGTGTTTTCCTGGCTGGCGGTGGCCATCGTCATCGTCTGTTTCTGGGTGGTGGTGGAACGCTATGCCTTTTCCACCACCCGGCTGTGGATGCAGGATCTCTACCCCTGGATGAACGGGGTGATGTTCACCGCGGTGGCCGGGTATGCGCTATATCTCAACGATCACGTGCGCGTCGACATCTTCTTCCGGCCCGCACCGGTGCGGCGCAAGGCGCTGATGGATCTGGTCGGGGTGATGCTGTTTCTGTGGCCGTTCATGTATGTGGTCTGGACCTATTCCTTCCGCTTCGTCAGCCGGTCCTGGGGGCTGATGGAACCGTCCTCCAACCCCGGCGGCATGCCGGGGCTGTTTGTGCTGAAGTCCTTCATCCTGGTATTTGCCGCCCTGGTCGCCCTGCAGGGGCTGGCCATGGTGATCCGTTCGGTGCTGATCCTTGCGCGGCGCGAGGATCTGGTGCCGGAGGATTACCGTTACAAGTATGATACGGAGTAGCGGCGAATGGATGCGGTCCTGATCGGCGAAATCCTCGCCGGGCTCATGTTCTTCGGCGTGATCGCCATGCTGATGCTGGGCTTTCCGGTGGCATTCACGCTGGCGGGTACCTCGATCCTGTTCGGAATCGCCGGCTATCACTTCGGTGTCTTCGATCCGTCGAACCTGCGCGCCATCGCCGGGCGCTATACCGGCTACATGATCAACGAGGTGCTGGTGGCGGTGCCGCTGTTCATCTTCATGGGGGTGATGCTGGAACGCTCGCGGATCGCCGAACAGCTGTTGTCGACCATGGGCAGGCTGTTCGGCGACATGCGCGGCGGCCTCGGGTTTTCGGTGATCGTGGTGGGCACGCTGCTGGCGGCGTCGACCGGCGTGGTTGGCGCAACGGTCGTCACCATGGGGCTGATCTCGCTTCCGGCGATGCTCAGGGCCGGATACGACCCGAAGCTTGCCTGCGGCACCATCTGCGCCGCCGGGACGCTGGGCCAGATCATTCCGCCCTCGACGGTGCTGATCTTCATGGGCGACATGATCGCCGGCATGCACAGCCAGGTGCAGATGAGCCTGGGCAACTTTGCACCCAAGACGGTTTCGGTGGGTGACCTGTTCGCCGGCGCCTTCATTCCGGGGCTGGTCCTGGTGGGCCTTTATGCCGCCTACATGGCCTTCAAGGCCGTCACCGATCCGCAAAGCTGCCCCGCAACCCCGATCCCGCCCGAGGAAAAGGCCGGTCTCTGGAAGGAGATCCTCGTGGCCTTCGTGCCGCCGCTGCTGCTGATCGTTGCGGTCCTCGGTTCCATCCTCGGCGGGATCGCAACGCCGACCGAGGCCGCGTCGGTCGGTGCGGTGGGTGCCACGCTGCTTGCGGCCCTGCGCTGGCGGCTTTCGCTGCGGGTCCTGCGCGAAGTGGCGATCCGCACCGCAGTGGTGACCTCGATGATCTTCATCATCCTGTTCGGCGCCTCGGTCTTTGCCATCGTCTTCCGCCAGATGGGCGGCGACCTGCTGGTGCGCGAATTCCTCACCGCCATGCCGGGGGGGGCCACCGGCGCCATGATCACCGTGATGCTGATCATGTTCGTTCTGGGCTTCATCCTCGACACCTTCGAGATCATCTTCATCGTTCTCCCGATCACGGCACCGACGCTGCTGCTGCTCGGGGTCGATCCGGTGTGGTTGGGGGTGATGATCGGGGTCAACCTGCAGACATCATTCCTGACGCCGCCGTTCGGGTTTTCGCTGTTCTACCTGCGCGGAGTGGCGCCAAACAGTGTCAGCACCATGCAGATTTACCGCGGGGCCGTCCCGTTCGTGGCGCTGCAGGTGGTGGCAATCGTCCTGCTGTTCATGTTCCCCGGATTGGTGCTCTGGCTGCCATCGATCCTGTTCTGACCTGGCCCGTTCCGGTGGGCCGATCGGCATCCTCGGGCAGGCGCCCCGGCCCGAGGGCGCTCAGACGCCAGCCTCGTCGGGGCTGAAGCCGCCGTAACGCCCCCCGGAAAACACCAGAGGCGCGCCCTCGCGCAGGCTTGCCCGCAAGACCCGGCCGACCACGATCGCGTGATCGCCCCCGGCGTGCAATGCTTCCTGCCGGCATTCGAAATGCGCCAGGCATCCGGGCAGGATCGGCACGCCTTCGGCATTCTGCTGCACGCCGGGAAGGTCGAAATCCAGCCCGTCACGCGAAAAATGCCGGCCCAGCGCGGCCTGTTCCGCACCCAGCACATGGATGGCGAAATGCCGGGCCGCCGCGAATACATCGAACCGCCGCGACGCGCGCGCCGGCGCCCACAACACCAGCGCCGGATCGAGCGACAGGCTGGTGAAGCTGTTCGCGGTGATCCCGACCGGACCGGATGCGCCGGGCGCGGTGATCACCGTCACCCCGGTCGCAAACCGCCCGAGCGCATCGCGCAACGCCCGTTCACACCCCGGCCCCGGCACGAACTCCAACGTGCCCGACCGTGTCGGTGCCGGGCCATCATCAGGCCGCGGGCCAGCCCCTGCCCAATCGGCCGGGTCTTCGATCTGAACACGCTGCGTTCCCACGTCCTGCCCTTTCATCGTCACAACCCTGACGCTCCTGCCATTGTCGTCCCCGAACGGCCTTGCGGCAAGTCGCCGCTGCACCGGGACGGGACGGCACGGATCTGACCTCAGGTGTGCCGACACAGCCTCAGGTCAAGGGCGAAGGATGCCTGCGCCATGCGCTGCATGAACGGGGCTGCCGGAAATCCGGGCGCGTGGTGTCCGATGTCCCGCGACGGATCGCCCGAACCCGCCCCTTCGATCAGGCCGGATAGACGGCCGCCCAGCGTTCGATCAGCTGCTGTTGCAGCGCCCGCGCCCGGCGGGTCCATTCGCGGCCACCGGGCGGGCGTTCGCGGGCATCGCCGCTCAGCCTGGCGCGGGTCTGCATGTCGGCCGAGAAGATCGCAAAGGCCAGATCGGCGCCGCCGCGGCCGTTGAAGTATCCGCCAAGCCCGCTGACGAAATTCAGGGTGCCGGTCTTGGCCCGAACCGTGACCGGATGATTGCGGATCGGGCTGCCGTTGCGGTCGCGCATCTCGAAGCGGTGCAGCATGCCGCGCAGCACCCCGGCACCATGGGCCGATGCCAGAAAGGCCACCATCGCCTGAGGTGTCAGGCGCGAGGCATCGCCAAGCCCGGAATGATCGGCAAACCGCGCCCCCCGCAGCCCGAAACCCGCCGCCCAGTCCGCCATCATGCCACCCGATGTGGCAAGACTGCCCGGCGCCCCGCCGCGGGCCAGCGATGCCGACAGCCCGGCAACCTCGGCCGTGAGGTTGGTCGAAAACCGCAGCATCCCCGGCAGGATCGCGCCCAGCGTATCGGAGCGCCGTTCGGCCAGAACCACGCCCTCGAGCCCCGTGGCGCGGGCAGGCTCGGGCGCCGGCAGGGTGATGCCAAAGCCGCGGGCGAGATTGCGAAACACATCGCCGGCATACAGATCGGGGCGCCGCACCGGAAGCCAGCGGCTGCCGCCGTCGCCAAGCGCCTGCGCGGCGACGGTCCAGCGGTCTACCGTGCCGGCGGCGCTGTAGGTATAGACCGGCGCTGCGCGGTCGACGACGCGCATTTCGGCCACGCTGACCGGCGGGCGGAACCTGTCGCCGCGGGCATCGAGCAGAACCTGCCACCCGCCGCCCGAGCGGCTCCACTGGAAATGCACGCGGTTGAAGTTGAGGTTGAGCGCCGAGATCGCCGGGTTATAGCCGACATGGTCGGGCTGGTCGGGGTCGATGCGGGAAATCGCCGGCAAGGTGGCGGCATGCACCAGAAACCGCCCCGATATCTCACGCACACCGCGGTCGCGCAGGGTTTCGGCAAGCCCGGCCAGCCGGTCGGTATCCAGCGTCGGATCGCCGCCGCCGACCAGCACCAGATCGCCCGCCAGACGCCCGCCCTGCACCGGCCCGGTGGCCACGAGCCGGGTCAGAAACCGGTGATCGGCCCCCAGCGCATCGAGCGCATAGAGCGCCGTGACCGCCTTGCTGACGCTGCCGGGCGGCAGGCCCTCATCGGCGCCGCGTGCCTCGAGCAACCGGCCGCTGCGGGCGTCGGCCACCGCATAGGCGACCTGCCCGCCCAGCCGCGCCGCCGCAATCAGCGCCTCGGCCGCTGCCGCCTGCCCCGGCGGTGCCACCGCACG
>SKWP01000474.1 GCA_007128865.1 Paracoccaceae bacterium | reverse complement strand
GCGGGGCTATGGTCCGGCCGGGCGGATGCTGCAAGGGCACGGTCCGCGTATCGACGGCGGGGAAGGACAGGCGTGGCGCGCAACCTCCGGGGTCTGGACGGGCGATCTGCAAGCCTTCGCGACCGTTATGCGGCATGGCAGGCCGCGGGTGCTGTCACCGTAACCGGTCTTGCCGGAACGCCCGAGCCGCGCAGTATCGGTGAGCCCGCGGTCGCACGGCGCTTGCTCGAAGGCTGCCTGCGCATGGGCGGGCATGCGCTGGACCTGCCGGTGCCGGAGGCCAGCCCCTGGGGCATCCCGCACCCAGCGCCGGCTTTCACTGCGGCGCTGCATGGTTTCGGCTGGCTGGACGATCTGGCAGCGCTGGGCGACGATGCCGCGCGCCGGATGGCGCAGGGCTGGCTGGACGACTGGCTGGCGCGCTTCGGTTCCGGTAACGGCCCCGGCTGGGTGGCCGATCTTGCCGGGCGCAGGCTGATCCGCTGGGTGCATCATGCGCCGTTTGTGCTGGGCGCACGGCCTGGGCAGCGTGCCGGGGCATTCCTTGCGGCGCTTGGCCGCCATGCCGGGTTTCTGGCCCGCCGCAGCCATGACGCGCCATCCGGGCTGCCGCGCATCGAGGCGCTGACCGGGCTGCTTTATGCCGGGCTTGCGCTTGAGGGTGCGCCGCAGCTTGGGCATCCCGCGCGCATCGCGCTGGCGCAGGAAGCCGCATTCTGCATCGATGGCGAAGGTGGCATCGCCAGCCGCAACCCCGAGGAATTGCTGGAAATCTTCGCCAATCTGGTCTGGGCGGCACAGCAGCTTGCCGCGGCGGGTCTGGACCCGGCGCCGGGCCATGCCGAAGCCGTCGCCCGGGCCGCGACCGTCCTGCGCAGCCTGCGGCGCGGCGACGGGGCGCTGGCGTGCTTTCATGGCGGCGGGCCGGGCAGCGAAGGCAAGCTGGAAAGGGCGCTGGCCGCGTCAGGCACCCGGCCGTCGGCACGCGCCGAAACCGCCATGGGCTTTGCCCGGCTGGCCGCGGGGCGCTGCACGGTCATCGTCGATGCCGCAACGCCGCCTGCCGGGGCGGCATCCCGGCGCGCGCATGCATCAAGCCTTGCCTTCGAGATGTGTTCGGGGCGCCGTCCGCTGGTGGTCAATTGCGGTGCTGGGCAGATCACCGGCGAAAGCCGGGCCCGCAGCATGCGCGCCACGGCGATGCATTCGACGCTGTCGATCGAGGGCTTTTCCTCGGCCCGGCTCGGTGCTGCGGGGCTGGTGCGTGGCGGCACCGATCGGACGCTACTGCACCGGCCCGCGCGCGTGATCCTGCGGCACGAACCGCTGCCCGGCGGCGGTGGCGGGCTGGTGCTGAGCCATGACGGCTATGTTGCCACGCACGGCCTGGTGCATGTGCGGCGGCTTGAGCTTTCGGGCGATGGCAGAGCCCTGACGGGCGAGGATTCGCTGGTGGCGATGGAACCGGCGCACCGCGCCCGCTTTGCCCGGATGCGCGATCTGTCCGGGCGCCGCGGGCTGTCGGCGGCGGTGCGGTTTCACCTTCATCCCGATGTCGCGGTCGATCTGGACCCTGCCGAACGGGCGGTGCGGCTGATCCTGCGCAGCGGCGAAGACTGGGTGTTTCGCGCCGAGGGCGCCACGCTGGCGCTGGAGCCTTCGGTGCTGCTGGAGCCGGGCGCCAACCGGCCCCGCCCCACCCAGCAGATCGTTCTGGCCTTCGTGCAGACCGAAACCGCACATCCGGTGGCATGGACGCTGGCCAAGGCTCGGGGTACACCGCTGGCGGTGCGCGATGCCGAGGCGATGGCGGCCGATGCCGCCGCCCCCGCGGTGCCGGATTACCAGCCGGCCGCCCCCTGACCTGACCGATCCAACCGGAGACCCCGATGCCCGATCTCGTTCCGCTGCGCCGCGCGCTTCTTTCCGTTTCCGACAAGACCGGTCTGGAGGATCTGGCCCGCAGTCTGGCCGCGCGCGGGGTCGAACTGGTTTCCACCGGCGGAACCGCGGCGGCACTGCGCGCGGCCGGGCTTGCGGTGCGCGACGTGTCCGAGCTGACCCGATTCCCCGAGATGATGGACGGCCGGGTCAAGACCCTGCATCCGGCCGTGCATGGCGGGCTTCTGGCCCTGCGCGACGACCCGGCCCATGCCGCGGCGATGGCCGAACACGGCATCCTTCCCATCGATCTGCTGGTGGTCAACCTCTACCCCTTCGAGGCGACGGTCGCCTCGGGTGCCGATCCGGCCCGCTGCATCGAGAACATCGATATCGGCGGGCCCGCGATGCTGCGCGCGGCGGCCAAGAATCACGGCCATGTCGCCGTTGTGACCGATATCGAGGAATACCCGGTGCTGCTGGAGGAACTGGCCGCGCATGGCGGCGCCACCACGCTCGGGTTCCGGCAGATGCTGGCCCAGATCACCTTTGAACGCACCGCCGCCTATGATGCCGCGGTCTCGACCTGGATGGCGCGCAACATCGGTGCCGGGCCGCATCGGCGGCGGGTGTTCGCCGGCACCCTGGCGCAGACCCTGCGTTACGGCGAGAACCCGCACCAGCTGGCCGGCTTCTATGTCGGCGGCCCGCCCCGCCCGGGCGTTGCCACCGCACGCCAGTGGCAGGGCAAGGAGCTTTCCTACAACAACATCAACGATACCGACGCGGCCTTCGAACTGGTTGCCGAATTCGATCCGGCGGTTCCGGCCTGCGTGATCGTCAAGCACGCCAACCCCTGCGGCGTTGCCACCGGCGCCACGCTGGCCGAGGCCTATGGCCGCGCCTTCGATTGCGACCGCACATCGGCCTTCGGCGGCATCGTGGCGCTGAACCGGCCGCTGGACGGGGCCACAGCCGCACGCATCGCCGACATCTTTACCGAGGTGGTCATCGCACCGGGCGCGGATGAAGCCGCCCGCGCGGTCATGGCAGGCAGGAAGAACCTGCGCCTGCTGACGACCGCGGCGCTGCCCGACCCGGCCGAGCCATCGCTGACGGTGCGGCAGGTTGCGGGGGGGTATCTGGTTCAGAACCGCGATGCCGGGACGATCGGCGCCGGCGAACTGAGGGTGGTGACCCGGCGCGCGCCGAACCAGGCGGAACTGGCCGATCTGCTGTTTGCCTGGAAGGTGGCCAAGCACGTCAAGTCAAACGCAATCGTCTATGTGAAGGATGGTGCCACGGTGGGCATCGGCGCCGGCCAGATGAGCCGGGTCGACAGCACCCGCATCGCTGCCCGCAAGGCCGCCGACATGGCCGGGCTCCTGGGCCTGGAAACCCCGCCGACGCAGGGCTCGGTGGTGGCTTCGGACGCCTTCTTTCCCTTTGCCGACGGGCTTGTTGCCGCTGCCGAGGCCGGCGCCACGGCGGTGATCCAGCCGGGCGGGTCGATGCGCGATGCCGAGGTGATCGCGGCCGCCAATGCGGCGGGGCTGGCCATGGTGTTCACCGGCATGCGCCATTTCCGGCACTGACCGATGCGCCTTGCCGCCGCGACCGCCGCTGTCATCATCGGTCTCGATCAGATCAGCAAGCTCATCGTGGTTCACTGGCTGGGGCTGGCCGAACGGCTGGCCATCGATGTGCTGCCGCCATACCTGAACTTCCGGATGGCGTGGAACCGGGGCGTCAACTTCGGCCTGTTTGCCAGTGACGGCGAGGCGACGCGCTGGGTGCTGATTGCCGTTGCGCTGGCGATCTGCGCCTTTGTCTGGCTCTGGGTTGGCTCGGAACTGCGCGCAGGCAACGCGGTGCCGGACCCGTGGCGCGCGCGGCCCCGGGTTCAGCTTTCGGCGGGGCTGCTGGTGGGCGGGGCGCTGGGCAATGTCATCGACCGGCTGGCTTACGGCGCGGTGGCCGATTTCATCAACATGTCCTGTTGCGGCATCGACAACCCGTTTGCCTTCAATCTCGCCGATGCGGCCATCTTTGCCGGTGCGGTGGGGCTGGTGCTGTTCACCGGCGCCGGCGGCAAGAAGACCCCGTGACCTTGCCGGCGTCATGGGTTAGACAGGACGCGACGGGCAGGGAAGGGGTGTGCAGATGCGCGCGGCGACAGGAATTCTTGCTGTTGTGACCTTGGCGCTGGCAGCGTGCAGCAGCGGCGATACGCCGATTCTGATGAATGCGACATCCAACACCCGCGGGCCGGATGAATTTGCCATCCTGCCGACCAAGCCGCTGGAGTTGCCGCAGGATTTCGCAGCGCTGCCCGAGCCCGAACCCGGCGGGCACAACCTGGCCGATCCGACGCCGCAGGCCGATGCGGTGGCCGCACTTGGCGGGCGACCGGCCGCGCTGGAGGTTGCGGCGATCCCGGCTGCCGATGGCGCCGTGGTCGGCCATGCCACCCGGTTCGGCGTCGCCTCCGGCATCCGCGACCAGCTTGCCGCCGAGGACGTGGATTTCCGGCGCCGCAACAACCCGCGGCTGCTGGAACGGCTTTTCAACGTGAATACCTATCATCGCACCTATCGCGAGGCCGGCATGACCATCGACCGCCATGCCGAGCTTGACCGCTGGCGCCGTGCCGGGGCGCGCACGCCATCGGCCCCGCCCGACCCGGATCGCTGACCGCCTGCGCGCCGCTGTGCGGCGGCATCGGCTGATGCCCCCG
>SKWP01000236.1 GCA_007128865.1 Paracoccaceae bacterium | reverse complement strand
GCTGGCACCGCAGGAACGCGTTGTGCATATCGAACGGGTGCGCGAGGCCGATGGCACCCCGATTGTCCATGAGGACATCAGTCTCGGATGCAGCCGGTTCGAGGCCCTCGCGCGCACGCCGGCGGTGCTGCCCAACACACTCTACCAAATCTACCAGTCCGAATACGGCCTGACCGTGCACCAGGCCGAGGAACATGTCCGCGCGACACGTGCCGGTGAAAGGACAGCCGAACTGCTGGGCGTGGCGCCGGGTACGCCGCTACTGCTGATCCGCCGCGTGGCGCGCGATTATCAGGGCAATGCGGTCGAAATCCGCCTTTCACGGGTCGCCACCGATGCCTTTCCCTATGTGACAAACCTGTGACAAGCCGGGCTGCCGCCGCAGCCTTTGTGTCGCCTCGATGACATGAGCGGCTTGCCGGGCCTTGCCGGACAAGGCAATGTCGCCGGCGCCCCGACAGCCACCCGAATGCCATGCGCCGATCTGCCCTGCCACACGCCCCGTTTGGTTTTCCCCGGACGCGGGCGAAGCGTTCGTGAGCCTTGGGGTATTCCTTGCGGTCTTGCTTGCCGCGGCGCTGCACGCCGGCTGGAATGCCCTGATCAAGACCGGCGTATCGAAACAGGCATCCATGCTCATCCTGTCCTTCGGCCATGCGCTGATCGGCCTTGCGATCGTTCCATTCTTCGCCTTCCCCCCGGCCGGGGTCTGGCCGTGGCTGCTGGCATCGGGGCTGATTCACACCGCCTATCAGCTGTTTCTTGCCTATGCCTATGAACAGGGTGACCTGAGCCGCGTATACCCGATCGCCCGCGGTGCTGCGCCGATGCTGGTGCTTGTCGTCGGCATCTTGGCGCTGGACGAACCGCTTTCGGCCATCGAGACGGGCGGCATCGTGGTGCTGGGCACCGGCATTGCACTGATGGCACGCGGGGTGCTGCGCAACGGCGAATCGCGGCGTCTGCTGCCCTTTGCGCTGGGTGCGGCCTGCGCGACGGCCGGCTATACGCTGACCGACGGGCTGGGCGCACGGGTCTGGGGCGAACCGCTGGCCTATGTGTCGTGGCTGATGATCCTGTCCTGCCTGTTCTACACGCCGGCGGTGCTGGCGCTGAGCGGCAGCCATATCCTGCGCAGCGACCGCCGGGCCTGGGCGATGGGCATGGTGGCCGCGGCGGCATCCTTTCTTGCCTACGCGATTGCGGTCTGGGCGATGACGCAGGCGCCGATTCCGCTGGTCGGCGCCTTGCGCGAAACCTCGATCCTGTTTGCGGTGGCAATCGGGTGGCTGGCCTTCGGCGAACGCATCGACCGCGCAAAGCTGATTGCCGCGGCGCTGATCCTGGCCGGCGTCGCGCTGATGCGGCTATGACGCCTGCGCAAGACTGGCAGCACATTCCCGCACCGCGTCGGAAATGGCGCCGAACTTTGCCGCCAGCGGGTTGCTGCGCCGCCAGATCAGGCCAATGGTGCGCCGCGGCTGCGGATCGGCAAAGCGCGCGATGCTGACCGGGGCAGACCGGGTTTCCACCGCAACCGCCATTTCCGGGATCAGCGTGACGCCGATGCCCGCGCCCACCATCTGCACCAGTGTCGAAAGCGAGCTTCCGTCCAGCAATTCGCGCGGCCGGTCGGACTGCATGGCGCAGAACGACAGCGCCTGATCGCGAAAGCAATGGCCTTCTTCCAGCAGCAGCAGCCGCATCTCGCGCAGCCGGTCAGGCGCTGGCACCGGCCGGCCGGCATCTGCGGCCGGGCGCACCAGCACGAAGGATTCGGTAAACAGCGGCTGTTCGGCCAGCGCCGGTTCCGAAACCGGCAGCGCAACGATGGCCGCGTCAAGGCGGCCGTCTGCCAGCTCGGCAATCAGCCGCGGCGTGACCGTTTCCCGCAGGCGCAGGTCGAGCCCCGCATGCAGACGCATGAGCCGGCCGATCACCGCGGGCAGCAGATAGGGCGCCACGGTCGGAATCACCCCCAGCCGCAATGGTCCGTCCAGCCCGCGGCCCGACGCGCGCGCAAGATCGCCAAGGTCATCGACGGCGCGCAGGATGCCTTCTACCCGGCGCGCGACAGTCTCGCCAAAGGCGGTCAGCCGCACCTGCCGCGCGCCGCGTTCGAACAGCGCGGTGCCCAGCGCGTCTTCCATTTCGCGGATCTGCATCGACAGCGCCGGCTGGGTAATGGCGCAGGATGCGGCGGCACGGCCGAAGTGCCGATGCCGGGCCAGCGCCTCGAAATAGCGCAACTGGCGGAGGGTGAGGTTTATCATAATTCTTTCTTATCAAAACAATCAGCAAAATCAACTTCAGCTAATCGGACTTCCCTGTTAGAACGATTCCAGACACCCGTCGCAAAGCCGTTGCCGCGGTTGGTCGGGGCCGTTAACACGGCCGCGAAAGCCGCCCCCGGCCATGGCAAGGCCACCGATGCCAGCGCTGCGCCGGGTTTTTTGCGGCCCTTTGCTTCGGGGGCCGGAAGACAGATCAGAACGAGCAACCAGGATCGGAGATCGACATGGACGGAAACGATACCGGAACCGCCGGCAAATGCCCGGTGATGCACGGCGCCACCAATCTGGGCATACAGTCCAACCGCGACTGGTGGCCGAACCAGCTCAACCTGCGGATGCTTCATCAGAATTCGGCTCTCAGCAACCCGATGGGCGCGGAATTCGACTACGCCAAGGCTTTCGGAAAGCTTGATCTCAAGGCCCTGAAAAAGGATCTGCACGCGCTGATGACCGACAGCCAGGACTGGTGGCCGGCAGACTACGGCCATTATGGCGGGCTGTTCATCCGCATGGCATGGCACAGCGCCGGCACCTATCGCACCGCGGACGGCCGCGGCGGCGGCGGTTCGGGCAGCCAGCGCTTTGCGCCGCTCAACAGCTGGCCCGACAACGGCAACCTCGACAAGGCACGCCGGCTGCTGTGGCCGATCAAGCAGAAGTACGGCAACAGCATTTCCTGGGCCGACCTGATGATCCTTGCCGGCAACGTCGCCATCGAATCGATGGGCGGCAAGACCTTTGGCTTCGCCGGCGGGCGCGAGGACATCTGGGAACCGGAGGAAGACATCTACTGGGGCGCCGAAACCGAATGGCTGGCCACCAGCGACAAGCCCGGCAGCCGCTACACCGGTGATCGCGAGCTCGAAAACCCGCTCGCCGCGGTGCAGATGGGCCTGATCTACGTCAACCCCGAAGGCCCGGACGGCAACCCCGACCCTGTCGCCTCCGGCCACGACGTGCGCGAAACCTTCGCGCGGATGGCCATGGACGATTACGAAACCGTCGCGCTGGTCGCGGGTGGCCATACCTTCGGCAAGGCGCATGGCAACGGCCCTGCCGAAGCCGTCGGCCCCGAACCCGAAGCCGCACCGCTGGAGGCGATGGGGCTTGGCTGGCTGTCCTCGCACGGCGAAGGCAAGGGGTACGACACCATCACCAGCGGCATCGAAGGCGCCTGGAAACCCAATCCGACCCAATGGGACATGGGCTATTTCGATGTGCTTTTCGGGTATGAATGGGAACTGGTGAAATCCCCGGCCGGGGCCAACCAGTGGCTGGCCAAGGATGTCAAACCCGAACACATGATCCCCGACGCCCACAAGCCCGGTGTGTTCCATCGCCCGATGATGACGACCGCAGACCTGTCGCTGCGCTTCGATCCGGCCTATGAGAAGATCTCGCGGCACTTCCACAAGAACCCCGATGAATTCGCCGATGCCTTTGCCCGCGCGTGGTTCAAGCTGACCCACCGCGACATGGGTCCGAAGTCGCGCTATCTTGGTGACGAGGTTCCGGCGGAAGACCTGATCTGGCAGGATCCGCTTCCGCCTGTCGACCATCCGCTGGTCGATGCGGCCGATATCGCCGATCTGAAGGCGAAGATCCTCGCATCCGGCCTGACCACGCAGGAGCTGGTGCAGACCGCATGGGCATCGGCAGCAACCTTCCGCGGATCGGACAAGCGCGGCGGCGCCAATGGCGCGCGCATCCGCCTGGCACCGCAGAAGGACTGGGAGGCAAACCAGCCCGAACAGCTGGCGCGGGTTCTGGGCGTGCTGGAAGGCATACAGTCCGCGTTCAACGCCTCGGCCAAGGGCGGCAAGAAGGTATCGCTGGCCGATCTGATCGTGCTGGGGGGCGGGGCTGCGATCGAGGCGGCGGCAAAGGCGGCCGGTCATTCGGTCGAAGTGCCCTTTGCACCCGGGCGCACCGATGCGACGGCCGAACAGACCGACGCGGAATCCTTCGAGGTGCTGGAACCCGTCGCGGACGGCTTCCGCAACTACCTCAAGAACCGCTTTACCGTTTCGGCCGAAGAACTGCTTGTCGACCGGGCCCAGTTGCTGACCCTGACAGCGCCTGAAATGACCGTCCTGGTCGGCGGCCTGCGGGTGCTGGGCGCAAACCACGGCGGAACCGCGCACGGTGTCTTTACCGACCGGGTCGGCACGCTGACCAACGACTTCTTCGTCAACCTGCTGGACATGGGGTCCGAGTGGAAGCCCGTTTCGGAAGAAGCCGAAGTGTTCGAAGGCCGCGATCGCGCCAGCGGTGCGGTCAGGTCGACGGCGACGCGGGTCGATCTGGTGTTCGGCTCCAACTCG
>SKWP01000306.1 GCA_007128865.1 Paracoccaceae bacterium | reverse complement strand
TTGCGAGGTTGTCACCTTTACCGCCGATCTCGGTCAGGGCGAGGAACTGGAACCGGCACGCAGGAAGGCCGAGTTGCTGGGGATCCGCCCCGAAAACATCTTCATCGAGGATGTGCGCGAGGAATTCGTGCGTGACTTCGTGTTTCCGATGTTCCGTGCCAACGCGGTCTACGAGGGGCTTTACCTGCTCGGCACCTCCATCGCCCGGCCGCTGATCTCCAAGCACCTGATCCGCATCGCCGAGGAAACCGGCGCCGACGCCATCGCCCATGGCGCCACCGGCAAGGGCAATGATCAGGTCCGGTTCGAGCTGTCGGCCTATGCGCTGAACCCCGATATCAAGGTCATCGCGCCGTGGCGGGAATGGTCGCTGACCAGCCGCACCAAGCTGCTGGAATTCGCCGAGGCGCACCAGATCCCCATCGCCAAGGACAAGCGCGGCGAGGCGCCGTTCAGTGTGGATGCGAATCTGCTGCACACCTCGTCCGAGGGCAAGGTTCTGGAAAACCCGGCAGAAGAGGCGCCGGATTATGTCTACCAGCGCACTGTCCACCCCGAGGATGCGCCCGAGACGCCGGAATATGTGGAAATCGGCTTCGAGCGTGGCGATGCGGTCAGCATCGACGGCGAAAGGCTGTCGCCCGCCGCGCTTCTGACCCGCCTCAACGAGATCGGCGGCCGGCACGGTTGCGGCCGGCTCGATCTGGTCGAGGGGCGTTTCGTGGGCATGAAATCGCGCGGCATCTATGAAACGCCGGGCGGTACCCTGCTGCTGGAAGCCCACCGGGGTATCGAGCAGATCACCCTCGACCGTGGCGCGGCGCATCTGAAGGACGAGCTGATGCCCCGCTATGCCGAGCTTGTCTACAACGGCTTCTGGTTCTCGCCCGAGCGCGAGATGCTGCAGGCCGCCATCGATTGCAGTCAGCAGAACGTCACCGGCACCGCCCGCCTGAAGCTCTACAAGGGGTCTGCGCGCTGCGTCGGGCGCTGGTCCGATCACAGCCTGTATTCGGAGGCGCATGTCACCTTCGAAGACGACGCCGGCGCCTATGACCAGAAGGATGCCGAGGGCTTCATCAAGCTGAACGCCCTGCGGCTGCGGCTGCTGGCTGCGCGGCGGCGCCGTCTGGGCGGCTGAGCAAAGGCCGGGGCCGGGCACGCCGGCCCCCACTTCACCGCTTCGTGTGTTGCCGGACGGCACCGGGCAGGACAGCTTGGGCGCCAAAGAGGTGGCCCATGTCCAGACTGTTGCTGTCCCTGTCGCTTGCCCTGCTGGTGGCGCTGCCCGCGGCGGCACAGAATCAGGTCGCGCTGGTGGCAGGCGGCTGCTTCTGGTGCGTCGAATCGGATTTTCGGCGTGTCGGCGGGGTTGTGGATGTGGAAGTCGGATTTGCCGGCGGACATGCCGAACAGCCCAGCTATCGGCAGGTGGTCGCGGGCGGAACCGGGCATCGTGAAGTAGCCAGGATCGTCTTTGATCCGGCCCGGATCAGCTATGCGCAGATCCTGCATCTGTTCTTGCGCTCGATCGACCCGCTGGATGCCGGGGGGCAGTTCTGCGACCGGGGCGAACCCTATACCACCGCCATATTCGCAACGCCCGAACAGCGCGCCACCGCACAGGCCGCGCTTGATCGTGCCGCGGCCGATCTGGGCCGGCCTGTTGTCACCCCCCTGCGCGAGATGGCGCCCTTCTGGCCCGCCGATGCGTCGCACCAGAACTATGCGCAGAGCGACGATCTCATCTTCACCCGCTGGGGGCCGATGACCAAACGCACCGCCTATCAGCGCTACCGCGCCGATTGCGGCCGGGACGCGCGGGTGCGCGAACTGTGGGGCGATGCGGCGTCTTTCGCACGCTGATACGCGGGGCCGGCCGGAAAACCACCACCCCGGCACGCAAGGCGTTGCGGGTCGGAATTCCGTCGGTGACATGCCGATCCTGGCAGCCCGGCTTTGTATTGGTCGGAATGATCCGGTGCGCATCAGGCAGCGGCGACCGGCGCATTGCTGGCGCCGGTCGCCTGCGTTCTCAGGCTTCGTCCGCCTCTTCGGTGGCGCCTTCTTCCTCTTCGCCGCCACCACGCAACCCTGAAGGCGCAGAAATGTTGGCGATGACAAAGTCGCGTTCGATAGTCGGGCGGGCGCCTTCGGGCAGGGCCACCTTCGAGATCGTGACGATATCGCCGATGTCGAGGCCGCCAAGATCGACGGTGATCTTTTCGGGAATGTCGCCTGCGGTCACTTCCAGCTCTACCTCGGGGCGAACTGTCGTCAGAACCCCGCCGCGCCTCAGGCCCGCGCAACGATCATGGCCGATGAACTCGACCGGAATGAACAACTTGACCCGCGTTGTCCGGCGCAGGCGCATCAGGTCCACATGGGTGGGCAGATCGCGCACCACATCGCGCTGGACACTCCGGCAGATGACGCGCACATCGTCGTGGCCGTCGACCTTGAGGTTGAACAGCTTCGACAGAAAACGCCCCTGCTTGAGGTGTTTCAGAAGGTAGTTGTACTTGAGCTTGATCGGCAGCGGATCAACTCCGCCACCATAGACGATACCGGGCACGTAGCTCTCACGACGAGCTTGACGGGCGGCCCCCTTGCCTGTCCCCGTCCGCACCTCGGCAACGAGATCGGGGATCTCACCTGCCATGGGACTCTCCATTGGTTGCTGCGGCGGTCATCCTCCAAGGGTGCATGCCCGCCGGAAGCCTGCGCTATAGGCAATAATCCCGGCGAAGAAAAGCCGAAAACAGGCTCGTCGCGGCGGCTGCATGAACGACGCACAGGCCCGGCATTCAGTCTCCGGCCAGAACCGCAGCCAGCCGGGCGCGGGCGGCGGGCAACGGGCGGTCGCCCAGCGCCGGGGCCAGCCACGCATTCAGGAAATGCCCGGTCAGCCGCAGACCGTCGCGCAGATCCTGCGCCCCGGCCGGGCCCTGCCCCAGCAGGAAGGCTGGAAGCGGCAACAGCCGGTCGGCCCAATCCCCGGCGCCCGCGGCGCTGACCGCCCGGCCGCTGCGCGGCGAAACATGAACCAGCCCGTCGCGGTCACCGGTCACGGCACAGCGGCCAAGGTCGAGCCCGAAACCTGTTTCATCAAGCAAGGCCAGTTCCCAGCGCAGATAATCGGCCGGCCAGCCGTCTGCGCCATCGGCGATGGCATCGAGCAGCGTCATGCTACGAGCGTACAGCGCAGGCACTGGCGCCCGCTCCGGCAGGCTGTAGGCAAGCAGCGCACAGACGGCCGACAGCCCCATCAGCGCGCGACGGTCCCCCAGTACCGCCGGGGCGCGGGCGCGTGCCGGTTCGACCGTAAAGCTGCCCAGATGTTCTTCCAGCCTCGCCCGCCAGGAAAGGTCAAGCTGCGCGCCGGGCTGCAGCACCGGCGTCATGCGCCGGCCGGCACCGCCGCGCACGATGCCTGCGTGGCGCCCGTGCGCCTCGGTCAGCACCTCGATGATCGCGGCGCTTTCGCCGTGCCGACGCACGGCCAGCAGCACCCCTTCGGCCCGCCATTCCATGCCATCAGAATGCATGCTTCCCGGGGCAGGCGACAGGGGAAACCATCATGCGCCCAGATCGCGCAGCACCGCCGGCAGGGTTTCGGCAAGATCCTCGGCGATCAGGCCAGGGCCAAAGCGGCGCGCGGCGGCCGCGTGCAGCCAGACCGCCGCGGCTGCGGCATCGGCCGGGGTGCGGCCACGGGCCAGCAAGCCTGCCACCAGCCCCGCCAGCACATCGCCCGCGCCCGCCGTGGCCAGCCACGGCACCGCATCGGGCCCGATGGCAGCGTGCAGTTGAACCAATCCGTCTGCCGCGGAAATGACCGTGTCGGGCCCCTTCAGAAGCATCGTGCAGCCTGCGCGTGCCGCCGCGGCCCGCACTGCATCAAGGCGCGAAAACCCCGGCGGGGCCGGCGCCGCAAGATCGCCGGCGATGTCGGCAAACAGCCGCGCGAATTCCCCGGCATGCGGTGTCAGGACGCAACCCGGGTGCAGCGCCCGCGCAAGGCCCTGATCCCGCGCGATCAGGCTCAGCGCGTCTGCATCCAGCACCGTCGGACGCCCTGCCGCCAGCGCCGCGGCCACAAGGCCCGCCGCTGTGTCGTCAAGCCCCAGCCCCGGCCCCAGGCAAAGCGCGCTGATCCGCCTGTCGGTCAGCAGCGATGAAAGCGCCGCGCCATCCGCGACCGGCGCCAGCATCACCGCATCAAGTCGCGCCGCATTCTCGGCCAGCGCCGCGGGCGGGCAGCCCAGCGTTACCAGCCCCGCCCCGATGCGCAGCGCGGCCCGCGCGGCAAGCCGCCCGGCCCCGCCCCTGCCCGGCCCGCCGGCCAGAACCAGAACATGGCCGTGGCTGTACTTGTGCGCGAATGCTGGCTTGCCAAGGCCCTGCGGCGGCCCGACCAATCGCGCAGGCACGGGCCGCAGCCCGCGGCCGGCATCGGCGGCCAGCCCGATCCCCTGCACCGACAGGGTGCCGCACAGCGCCGGACCATCGGCCAGATAATGGCACGGCTTCGGCGCGTGGAAGGTCACCGTCAGGTCGGCGGCCAGCGGGCGGCTGGCCAGGCGCTTGCCGCTGTCGCTGCACAAGCCGGTGGGCATATCCACAGCCAC